>DASRXO010000876.1:0-8644 GCA_035654095.1 Telluria sp. | reverse complement strand
ATGTCAAGTAAGCTTTACATATATAATGCGCGTCCATGAATACTCCGCAGCTTCCCCGCGTCGCCGTCATCGGCGGCGGCCCCGCCGGCCTGATGGCGGCTGAAGTCCTGAGCCAGGGCGGCGCGCAGGTCGACCTGTACGACGCAATGCCCTCGGTCGGCCGCAAGTTCCTGTTGGCCGGGAAGGGCGGCATGAACATCACGCATGCGGAACCGTACCAAGCCTTCGTGGGCCGCTACGGCGCGCGCAGCGACGCGGTCGCGGCCTGGCTCGAGCAGTTCGGTCCGGAGGCGGTGCGCGCGTGGATCCACGGCCTCGGCATCGAGACTTTCGTCGGCACTTCGGGCCGCGTGTTCCCGGCCGATATGAAGGCCGCGCCGCTGCTGCGCGCCTGGCTGCACCGCCTGCGCGCGGCCGGCGTGCAGTTCCACATGCGCCATCGCTGGCTCGGGTGGCGCGGGCCGCAACTGGCGTTCGCCGCGCCCGACGGCGAGCGTCTGGTGCAGGCCGATACGGTGGTGCTGGCGCTCGGCGGCGGCAGCTGGGCGCGGCTTGGATCGGACGGCGCCTGGGTCCCGCTGCTGGCCGAAAAATCGGTGCCGGTCGCGCCGCTGCAGCCATCCAACTGCGGCTTCGACACCGACTGGAGCGCGCATTTCAGCAGCCGTTACGCGGGCGCGCCGCTGACCACCGTGGCCATCACCGCCACCGATGCAAGCGGCGCCACGGTCCGCAAGCAGGGCCAGTTCGTGGTCACCGCCGGCGGCGTGGAAGGCAGCCTGATTTACGCGCTGTCGGCCGCGCTGCGCGAGCAGATCGCGGCGCGGGGCAGCGCCACCATCCACCTCGACCTCGCGCCCGATTTCAGCGCCGACCGTGTGGCGGACGAGGTGCTGCGTCCGCGCGGCGCGCGCTCGATGTCGAGTCACTTGCAAAGCCGGCTTGGCATCAAGGGCGTCAAATCGGGCCTGCTGCGCGAATGTTTGAGCGCGCAGCAGTTCGCCGACCCGGCGCAATTGGCCGCGGCGATCAAGATGCTGCCGCTGGTGCTCAAGCGCGCGCGCCCGCTCGACGAGGCGATCAGCAGCGCCGGCGGGGTGCGCTTCGATGCGTTCGACGCCGGCACCCAGATGCTGCATGCGCTGCCGGGCGTGTTCGTGGCGGGCGAGATGATCGATTGGGAGGCGCCGACCGGCGGCTACCTGTTGACGGCCTGCTTCGCGAGCGGACGCGCTGCAGCCCGCGGCGCGCTGGCCTGGCTTTGAGGCCTCTTACTGCTTGAAGGTGACTTCGCCCGAACCGGTCTTGGTGATGTTGCGCTCGTTCGGACTGCCGTAGACGCTGACGTCGCCGCTGCCGTGCAGGTTGACCGCCGCGACCTTGCTGGCCGAGATGATCGAGGTGCCCGAGCCGCGCAGTTCGACCGCCGCCTCGTCGGCGCTCAGGTGCTGCGCATCCAGGTCGCCGGAGCCGGTCTGCTCGACCTTGAATTCCTTGCACTGGCCGACCACCGTCATCTGGCCCGAACCGACCAGCGCCACGTCGACCGTCCGGCTGTTGCTGCCGCCGTTCATTTCCAGCTCGCCGCTGCCATGCACGGCGGCCGTGATGTCCTTGTAGCGGCCGTTGAACTTGACGTTGCCCGAGCCGTTGAGCTGGACGTCGACCTTCTCGCCGCTGAAGCCGTTGATGGTGCTGTCGCCGCTGCCCTGGATGGTCAGCGATTCGAGCGAAGGCAGCACCAGCACCACCTGCAGCGGCTGGCGGTGGTGCAGCAGCATGCCCTTGGTGCCGATGTGCAGGGTGCCGTCGCCGTCTTCGACGGTTTCGATATTGCCCAGCAGGCGCTGTTCGCCGCGCACCACCAGCGACGCGGGCTGGCCCTGGCGCAGGGTCATGTCGATCGGGCCGCTCAGCTCGATCGAGACGATGCCCTTGCCGATGCCCCGCGTTTCGCTGGCGATCGCGCGGCCCTCGGCGTTCGGGGCACCGCTGACGCCCTGCGCCCGCAACATGCTGTACGACAGGCCGATCAGCAGGAAGGCCAGCACCAGCAGGCTGAATCCGACTTTGAATAATGCGCGCATGATGTGCTCCCGGAATAGTCAGCTGCCCCTGAGCAGCGAGAAATTCATGTCGATGTAACGCTTGATGCCGATCATCGTGTACTTGGTCACGACCAGGCTGAGCAGGAACAGCACGATCCCGCCCAGCACCATGCCGAGGCCGAACAGGGTCTGGGTGGTGCGCGAGCCGGCGTCCAGGTCGGTCGAGATGTGGATGCCGCGCCCGGCCATCGCCTCGGCGCGCTTGATGACGCGCGAGGAGTTGTCCGGTTCGGCGTCGGCCGCCTGCTCGTCCTCGTCCCGGGCGCGGTGCTCGGGCAGCTTTTCCTGGAACACGTGGATGCCGGTGTCGCCGATCGACACCTTGGTCTGCATGTCCGCGTCGAAGGACTCGTCGTTGATCGCGAAATGGCGCAGCGGGCCGTCCAGCACCAGCTCGTTGGCGCCGGACAGGCCGCTGGCGGTGATCGCGATCCCGGCCACGTAAAAGGCCAGCGCGCAGGCGTACATGGTGGTCAGCAGCGCCGCGTAGACGATCGCCGGCACCACCATGAACAGGTTGAAAATGGCCAGGCCCAGCGCCGATACCAGCAGGCGCAGCAGGTTGGCCGGGTTGCGCTTTTGCTGGAAGGTGTCGAGGTGGGTATTGGCGCGCAGGGTCATCGCGATCTTCTTGGGATCGTCGAGGTCCTTCGAGATGTCGAGTTCGGAGCGGCCGGCCGCCAGGCCGTCGACGAAGCGCTGTTCGTAGTAGGCCAGGGTCTTGGCCTGGATTTCCGGCGGCAGCCCGGTCATCGCTCGCTTGAGTGCGTCCAGGTATTCGAGTTTGCCCATGATGATTCCCGTCGCGCGATCAAAGTTGGCCGACGGCCGCCACCGGCTGGTGGGGCGCGTTGGCGCCGCCGATCAGGTCCGATTGGACGATCAGCGTGGTACTGGCGGCAACGAATGCCAGCAGGGCCAGTGCGCGAAGTCCGAGTTGGAGGTTCATGGTCGAGTCCGTCTTTTGCATAGTCTGTTTCGATGGTCGTACTGTACCCAAGCGCCCGATGTCGGGCCATCGGTATGCGACAGGCTGCAAGAATGGCGGGGCAGGCGACACTATGCGGCGACAGGTGCAGGGGCGAGCAGCAGCGCGGCGGCCGCGGTCCCGCTGCGCACGGCGGCCTCGAGTGTTGCCGGATAGTCACTGGCAGTGTAGTCGCCGGCCAGCACCAGCCCGTCCAGGCCGGTCGCATTGGCCGGCCGCAGCAGGCCCGGCGTGCAGGCGAAGGTCGCGCGTTTTTCGGTGATGACCTGGGTCCACGCGGGCGTGGCGAGCGCCGGCTGCGCCAGCGACGCCGCCAGCTGGGCCGCGATGGCGTGCGCCAAGGCCGCCTGGTCGAGTGCGGCGGCCTCGCCCGAAGCGCTGACCACCACCGCCAGCAGGCCGGCCTGGGCCGCGTCGAGCTGGCCGCGGTCGAACACGAACTGGCCCCAGCGGCTGGCCGCCGCATCGTCCAGCAGCGCGTAAAACGGCAGCGCCAGCCGGGTCGCGGCCGGGTATTGCAGGTAGCAGGTGGTAATCGCCTCGTAGCTGAACTGGGCCAGGCCGGGCGCGAGTCCGGGCACCAGCGCGGCCGCGGCGTAGGGCGGGGTGGCCAGCACCACGGCGTCGAAATAGGCGGTCCAGTTGCCGCCCACCGCCACGCCGGACGCATCGAGCTGCCAGCCGTCCTGGAAGCGCGCCAGCCGGGTCACCTTGGCGCCGGTGCGCACCTTGCCGCCGCGTTGTTCGATACGGGCCGCGGCCGCGGCCGGGAACAGCGCGCCCAGGTCGGTGCGCGGCAACAGCATGTCCGACGCGCCGCGCGCCGCGCCCAGGCTGTCGCGCAGCACGTTGAGGAAGACCTTGGCCGAGGCGCGCTCGGGCGGCGTGTTCAGCGCGGCCAGGCACAGCGGGCGCCACATCAGGCGCGTGATCGTGTCGGTCTGGTCGAAGCGCTCGAGTAATTCGCTGACGCTGCAATCGTTGTGCAACTGCCAGCCCATCCAGCGCGCGGTGGTCGAGAAGCGCGCCAGCGCCATCTTGTCGGCCCAGGCCAGGCCGGTGGCGCGCAGCAGGGCCGCGGCCAGGTGCAGCGGCGCGGGCAGCCGCGGCGCGACGAAATCCATGCCTTCGCCGGCCGGATAGCGCATCTGCAGCGGCAGCGTGAGCAAGGCGGCGGCGGGCGCGATGCCGGCCTTGCGCAGCACGCGCAGCGTCGCGCTGTAGGCGCCGAGCATGATGTGCTGGCCGTTGTCGAGCAGCTTGCCGTGCACCTCGACCGCGCGCGCGCGGCCGCCCAAGCTGCGCGCCGCTTCGAACAGCGTGACCTTGCAGCCGGCCTCGGCCAGCTCGAGCGCGGCGGTGCAGCCGGCCCAGCCGGCGCCGACCACCGCCACGCTTTTTTCCGGCTTAGCCACGGATATAGGTTTTCCACGCCAGCCACAGCTTGCGCAGCGGCGTCAGCGAGATGCGCTGGTTCAGCACGTGGTAGCCGTCGCGCTCGATCTCGTCGAGCAGGGTGCGGTAGATGGCCGCCATCATCAGGCCGGGCCGTTGCGCGCGCCGGTCTTCCGGCGGCAGCAGGGCGAAGGCGTCGTTGTAGACCTGCTGGGCGCGCGCGACCTGGAAGCGCATCAGCTGCTCGAACTTCTCGCTGTGGCGCGCGTTGAGCAAGTCGGCCGCGGTCACGCCGAACTGCTGCAGCGCGTTGACCGGCAGGTAGATGCGGCCCTTGCGCGCATCCTCGCCGACGTCGCGGATGATGTTGGTGAGCTGGAACGCCAGGCCCAGCTTCTCCGCATACTCGAGCGTGCGCGGATTGCTCGCACCAAAGATGCTGGCCGACAGGATCCCGACCACGCTCGCCACATGCCAGCAATAGCGCTGCATCGCCGGGTAGTCGAGGTAGCGGGTCTGGTCGAGGTCCATCTCCATGCCGTCGATGATCGCCTGCAGGTGCTGCTGCTCCAGCTGGTAGACCGCCAGGTGCGGCTGCAAGGCCTGCATCACCGGATGGGTCGGCTTGCCGTCGTAGGCGGCCGCCACTTCGGTGCGCCACCACGCCAGCTTGATGCGCGCGATCGACTGGTCGGTGCATTCGTCCACGGTGTCGTCGACCTCGCGGCAAAAGGCGTACAGGGCGGTGATCGCGCGGCGCCGCTCCGGCGGCAGGAACAGGAAGCTGTAGTAAAAACTGGATCCGCTTTGGACGGTTTTTTGTTGGCAGTATTCGTCTGGGGACATGTTCAAAAGAGCAAGGGTATGCGGATCGAAGCCGCTATCTTAGCCGATGCCAGCCGCGGCGCGCGAGGGCGGATTGATTTTTCGCTCACATACGGAGGGCGCGCCACAGGATCACGATCCAGTCCGCCGTCTTCAATTGCGGCCGGCGCGCGAACACGTCGTAGCCGACGCCTTCGATCGCCTCCAGGATGCGCAAGCCGCCTTGCACCACCAGCCGCAGTTCCCAGCCGATGCGGCCGGGCAGGCGCAGCGCCAGCGGCGCGCCGGACAGCAACAGCGCGCGTGCACGGCCGACCTCGAACGCCATCAGCGCGCGCCAGCGGGCGTCGCATTCGGCGCGGTCGAGCTGGGCCGGCTCCACCCCGAACCGCGCCAGGTCGTCGAGCGGGAGGTAGATGCGGTCTTTTTCGCGGTCGATGGCGACGTCTTGCCAGAAGTTGATGAGTTGTAGCGCCGAGCAGATGGCGTCCGAGTCCTGCACATTGCGCGCATCGGCGGCGCGGTACAGCGACAGCATCAGCAAGCCGACCGGATTGGCCGAGCGCCGGCAGTAATCGAGCAGCGGCTCGAAGCTGGCGTAGCGCGTGGTGCCGACGTCCTGCTTGAAGGCCGACAGCAGGTCGCGGAAAGGCTGCAGCGGCAGGCCGTATTCGGCGATCACGGCCGCCAGCCGGTCGAACATCGGCGTGCCCACCGCCGCGCCGCGCGCGATCGTGTCGAGCGCCTGCTCGTAGGCTGCGAGCGCGGCCAGGCGCTGCGCCGGCAGCGCGTCGCCTTCGTCGGCCAGGTCGTCGGCGCTGCGTGCGAAGGCGTAGATCGCTTCGACCGCGGGCACCAGCCGGCGCGGCAACAAAACCGAGGCGACTGGGAAATTTTCGTAGTGGTCGACGGGCATGAGGAATTTAATGACTCAAAAGTCATTTACTGACAAGTTTACGAATTATAATTACAAAATGGAAAGCAAGTTCCATAATGTCAGCGTGGCAATCCCGGTTGCCGCGTGCCCATGCATAGTAAAGGAAAATACCGTGTCTGCCCCTAGAAAACTGCACCGCGCGCTGGCGGCCGCCTCGCTGGTCTTGCTGGGCGCCTGCTCCAAGCCGGCCCCCAAGGCCGAAGATATCCGCCCGGTGCGCGCGATCGTGCTGAGCGCCGACAACGTCGCCATCAACGCCGAGTTTCCCGGCGAAGTGAGGCCGCGCGTGGAGTCGCGCCTCGGCTTCCGCGTCGGCGGCAAGATCACGACGCGTAAGGTCGACGTGGGCAGCGTGGTCAAGCGCGGCCAGGTGCTGATGCAGCTCGATCCGCTCGACCTGCAACTGTCCGAAGCGCAGGCGCTGGCCGCCTTGCGCGCGGCCGAAACCAATCGCGACCTGGCCAAGGCCGAGCTCAAGCGCTATCAGGAATTGCGGGTCAAGAATTTCGTCAGCCAGGCCGTGATCGACGCCAAGATCTCGGGCTGGAAAGCGGCCCAGGCCAGCGTCGATGCGGCCCAGGCCGCCTACCGCGGCCAGTCCAACCAGTCCGGTTACGCCACGCTGGTGGCCGACGTCGACGGCGTGGTGACGACGGTCGATGCCGAAGTCGGCCAGGTGGTCGCGCCCGGCACGCCGGTGGTGCGCGTGGCCAAGGCGGGCGAGAAGGAAATCGTGATCGGCATCCCCGAAGACAAGGTCGAGACCCTGCGCGACGTGGCCGATGTGTCGGTCCGCATGTGGGCCAATCCGAGCGTGCTCATCCCCGGCAAGATCCGCGAAATCTCGCCGGTGGCCGATGTCTTGACCCGCACCTACGCGGTGCGGGTATCGATGCCCGATGCGGCGGGCGACGTCCGGCTCGGCATGACCGCGCTGGTGCAGTTCTCGGCCAGGTCGGCGCTGCCGCTGATCCGCGTGCCGCTGACCGCGCTGTATTACGAGAAGGCCATCACCTCGGTGTGGCTGGTGGAGAACGGCGCGGTGCGCCTGACCCCGGTGCAAGTCGGCCCGACCTCGGGCAATGACATCCTGCTGATGGCCGGCGTCAAGCCCGGCCAGACCGTGGTGACGGCCGGCGTCAACCTGCTCAAGAACGGGCAGAAGGTCAAGATCCTGGCGATCGACGCGCCGCCCGCGGCAGACGCCCGGCAGGCTGCCGCGGCAGCGGCCGGGGCCGCCAAATGAAGGGATTCAACCTGTCGCGCTGGGCGCTCGAACACATCCCGTTGACGCGTTACCTGATCGCCGTGCTGCTGCTCGGCGGGATCTTCAGCTACACCCAGCTGGGCCAGGACGAAGACCCGCCGTTCACCTTCCGCGCGATGGTGGTGCGCGCCTTCTGGCCGGGCGCGACCGCGGTGCAGATGGCCGAGCAGGTCACCGACAAGCTCGAACGCAAGCTGCAGGAAACGCCCTACATCAACAAGATCCGCAGCTATTCCAAGCCCGGCGAAACCCTGATCATCCTCGAGCTGCGCGAATCGACGCCGCCCAAGGACACGCCGGCCTCCTGGTATCAGGTGCGCAAGAAGATCGGCGACATCGCCGGCACCTTGCCGGCCGGCGTGATCGGCCCCTTCTTCAACGACGAGTTCGGCGACACCTACGGTTCGATCTTCGCCTTGTCGGGCGACGGCTTCAGCTACGCCGAGATGAAGGACTATGCCGACTTCGTGCGCCAGCAGTTGCTGCGGGTGCCGCTGGTGGCCAAGGTCGAGCAGTTCGGGGTGCAGGACGAGAAGCTCAACATCATCTTCTCGCACAAGAAATTCGCCGAGCTGGGCGTGCCGTTCGAAGCGATCGTCAACCAGATCGCGACCCAGAACGCGGTCGAATCGACCGGCGTGCTGGTGACCCCGACCGACAATCTGCAAGTGCGCGTGACCGGCGCGCTGAAGACGGTCAAGGACTTCGAAGAGCTCGAACTGCGCGCCGGCAATACCACCTTCCGGCTGGGCGACTTCGCCACCATCCAGCGCGAATACCAGGACCCGCCGCAAGACAAGATGCGCTTCAACGGCAAGGAAGTGATCGGCCTCGGCGTGTCGATGGAAAAGGGCGGCAACATCCTGGTGATGGGCAAGGCGCTGGAAGCCACGATCGCGCAGATCAAGTCGCAACTGCCGGTCGGCATCGAGCTGCATCGCGTGGCGGACCAGCCGCGCGCGGTGGTCGACTCGGTGAGCGAATTCATTCACACGCTGATCGAGGCGATCCTGATCGTGCTGGCGGTCAGCTTCCTCGCGCTCGGCCTGCACACCAAGCCCCTGCGGCTCGACGCGCGGCCCGGCCTGGTGGTGGCGCTGACCATCCCGCTGGTGCTGGCGATT
>DASRXO010000875.1:0-2144 GCA_035654095.1 Telluria sp. | reverse complement strand
ACGGTTCGCCAGCCATTGATGATAGGGATGGTAGCCGTAGCCGTCGCGCCCCCACGGGCCGCCGTGCACGAACAGCACCAGCGGCACCGGCGCGCCGGCCTTGCCGCTGCCGGTCGGGTCGGCATCTTTCGGCAGCGTCAGGTAAGACACCAGCGTCATGCCGTCGCGTGCCTTGATCTCTTGCGGATACATTTGCACCAGCGGCGCGCCTTCGAGCTCGGGCCGCGCGACGAACAGCTGGGTCAGGCGCTTGCCTTTGCGCTGGTACAACCAGGTCGAGGCGGGCGCCGTGACGCGGTCGATCGCGACGATCCATTTGTCGTTGGCGTCGTCCTGCGACACGACGCTGAAGTCGCCCTTGGCCGCCTGCTTGAGGAAGTCGAGGTCGGCTTTGATGGCCGGGTCGAGCGGGACGTATTCGTGTTTCAGGTACTCCAGCTGATACGCCAGCGGGCGCCCGGTCTTGGGATCGGTCAGCGCGCTGCCGATGTCGGCCCGCGCATCCTCGGCCACGACGCTGGTCTTGCCGGAGGCGACATCCTGCGCGATCAGGGCCGCGGTGTTGCGTCCGCGCGAGTCTTGCCAGTAGAGGGTCCTGGCGTCCGTGGTGAACCCCAGCGGCGAGGTGGTCAGGGAATCGTCGAGGCCGACCTCGGCCATCGGCGTGGCCTCCGGCTTGCCGTCGGCGATGCGGTAGTAGTCGGTGCCGCCGTCGCTGCGCGATTTCTGGGCGATGCGCAGCTTGAGGTTTTCGTCGGCGATGAAACCGGCATAGCCGTCGTTTTGCTGGACCAGCGTCAGCTTGCCGCTGGCGAGCTCGAGGCTGTACACGTCATGCCAGCGCGGGTCGCGGTTGTTGATGCCGACCAGGATGCGGTCCTTGACGCTGCGGCTCATATTAACGAGCTCGACCCGGGTCTTTTCAAACGGGGTCAGGTTTTTTTGCGCGCCGCTGGCCACGTCCACGCCGTACAGCAGGAAGTTCTCGTCGCCGCCTTTGTCGTTGATGAACAGCAGCATCCTCGAATCGGGCGACCAGAATGCGGTGCGGATCGGGCGCGCCTTCTCGTTGGTCAGCGGCTTGGCTTTCGCGGGGGCGTCGAGCGGCGCGACCCATACATTCATGACGCCATCGCGCGGCGCGATCCAGGACAGCCACTTGCCGTCGGGGCTGATGCGGCCCGCGGTCTTGGTCGGGTTGCCGAAAAATTTCGCGCGTTCGATCAGCGCGGTGCCGGCGGCGGGCGGCGCCGCGGCCGCCTGCGCGAGGGCCGAACTTGCGAGACTGGCTGCGACGAGCAGGTACAGGACGGGACGTATCATAAGCACCTCCAGTATGGACGAATGCCGATTGTATTGCATTTTTACTATTTATTGCGGCACTTCTTAGACAAAATCGCCAGATTCCCCGAGGTATTTTTTGCGCGGCGACAAAATAGTTGCCGCTCATAAGTGCATTTCGGGCCGGGCTTCGATCTGGCGCAATGGATCAGTTCGGCGCTGGCTTGTTGGGGCCGGCTTGGCCGCCTAGATTGAACCTTACCCGGCCACGATGGGCACGCTCGCTGCGCGAGGTGCGGCGGCCGGTACATCCACCTTTTTGGTGTTCCTACCGGGCCTCGCTGTTCCGTTCGCTTTCCTGCGCGCGGCGGACCTCTTGTGCCGTTGCCGGCCCGAACAATGCATTATCTGAGGAGTCAGCATCATGAAACTTTCCACGCCAATTCATGCGTATGCGCAGCGCATCCGGGCCGCGTTCAGCGGCACCGCGCGCGCCTTCAGCAGCTCGCGCCGCGCCATGTTCGTGGCCGGCGCCCTGGCCGCCGCCACGCTGGTCTTGCCCAGCAGTCCGGCTTACGCGGCCGATCCCTGGGAATCGCAGAACTGGGTCGGCACCTGGGGCACCGCTCCCGCCGGCCCGCCGCTGCCGGCCGCGCTGCAAACCTTCAACAACCAGACCGTGCGCCTGATCGTGCACACGAGCATAGGCGGCACCCAGGTGCGGATCCGCGTGTCGAACGAGCTTGGCACGACACCGCTGCGCATCGGCAACGCCCACGTGGCGCTGCGCGATACCGGGGCCACCATCAAGACGGGCAGCGATCGCGCGCTGACCTTCAGCGGCTTCACGTCGATCGTCATCC
>DASRXO010000874.1:0-5595 GCA_035654095.1 Telluria sp. | reverse complement strand
TCATTGTTTTCCTCCAGTTCATCCTTGCGCGCGTTGCACCTGGTAATGCAAGCCTGAACAGCCCGGATATCGGGCCCGAGATCAATGGGCATGAGCAGCTTGCGAGCGCCGCCAATCTTGATCATCGCGTGCTCCTCCGCCTGTCTTTTCAGAAGCGCATGGAGTACTTCCTCATGCGGCGCATGGACCAATGGCTCGAACATCTTGCAGCGGTAGCAGGGGATGGGCACAGACGTGGTCGCGCAGAAGCTGTGCTGTCCGCATTTGCCAACATTCTTTAAATTCCCTTCCGACGCAAATTCCAGTGTGCTATCGGGATCGTTGGCGCGGGTTGCCTCCGAGTCGTCGTTGAGTAGTTTTCCGGTAAACGCCATAGCCAGCGGCGCGAGCGCTACTGTCATGGCTTCATTGATCTGTCGCGCCTCCTCGGCCGGGTCGTTGTAGTAGCTGTCAATCGACGCACGGCTTTCATGGCCCAGCCAGAAGGAGAGTACATTCTTGGGTGTACCTAGCCGTGCGAGTTGGCGTGCGCGAGTATGTCGTAGACGGGTCGCGGTAACCTTGACTGGGCGGCCGGTGCGATGGCTGAAGGGTGGTTTTGATACTAGAGTCTTATCAGTGTTATTTCCCAGCGTATTTCTATCCCAAGATAGAATCTTGCTAAGAATTTCGGGGTCGACATGGAACAGCTGGCTGTCGAAGTTGGAACGCCAATCGAGATGATAGTGATCAGTGAGCGCTTCAATTGCCATCTCTATCCTCGCTTCATGGCTAAACACTGGAAGTTGCGCCAACTCTTGTTTGGTAAGGGTAATGTCTAGTTTTTTGTTGAACAACGCTTTCACTTCATGTTTTTGGATCTGGAAAAGATCCCATAAATGGTCTGCCACCGGGTGTACTTCTTCCTTGCTATCCCGGAAGTTATTAGTAGCACTACGATCTTTTGCGCCGGGGAAGTGGATGCGGCGTTCGCTAGTGGAGTTGCCCTCGGATGCGTCATCGCGGAAGTCCCCGATCTTAAGGCTGGCGAATTGAACGGGGCGGCGGCCGTACTGCATTGAGAGCAGGCGCAACAGCGTGGTTTGGGTTCCAGTGGTGCCTTGATCGTAGTTGGCCCAGACGCATTGCAGGAGCGCGTCATATTCAAAGTCAGTGAGCCAACTCTTTTCAGGGTCGTCGGATAAGACGTTTTTGGGTCGTGATTTCCTGACGACTGGCTTTGAAAGGAACAGAAGCGCATCGCTGGTAATGGCCGATGGATACCGGTCTTGCCAATAGATGAAAAATGATTTCATCAAACCGCTAGATGTTTGGAAGCTTGTTATTGTGATTGCCTTCATGAGCCAAGCTAGGTCGAACTCGCGTGTCGGGCACTGGGCGAGTGTGTAATTAAAAGCTCGCACGGCGACCTGAAATGACGAAGCCGAGTATTTTCCGCTCAAGGCGAATGAAATAAGGTGGTCTCTTAGTGAGTGCAAGGTCTCTGGCAACAGCACATTGAAGGCGGAGCAGTCGGTATTCGTTTTGCCAATCCACTTCAAAACATCCAACTCCCAAAATGGAGCGCCGGGCTCGGATTCCGGACGGGAGGTACGGTCAAGGTTGAGATTGCTATTGAAGAGTTCTGCTGGTTCTTTCGGTACGGCAGCGGTCATTAACTGGTACTCTTTTCATTTAGTGTTGGCCGCTACAAGAGCGAGTTTTCCGGCTGCGGCGCGGGTCTGTTTCGAGGGCAGGACGGGCCTTTCGGTATCGCCGGCCACTTGTAACCCGATATTCATCGCCTGCTCCTGAGTGTGCCGGAGGTTATAGATGAGCGCTGATTCTGAACCCTGCGCCCACCCCATCAATATCTCGCGAGATTCCCTCTCTTTCTGGGGAGTCCATTTCACCTCATCGCACTTCAGTGAGAACCGGTAATTCCAATCGTGCCTGAGCAAATGTGGATGAAGCGTCGCAAAGGCAGGAAATAATTTCTTCAATTCAGTCAGAGCTTGATCAAAGGCTGAGATTGACAGGGGGGCGCCTTGATTTCGCCCGGCGCGATGGGTCACAAAAATAAAATCTTCCTCATCAAAGCCAACGCGCGAAACATCGGCCCGGTGTTCGGCAATGTATTCTGTGAGTTGTAATTCCAATCCCGCAGTTATTGGCACAATTCGTCCGCGTGTCTTAGGCACCGGCTGATTGACGCGGGTGTCAAAGGTGTCGCCATGATTTCGCTCGATGACCAAACGTGCGATCTGTCCTCCTGCGGAATCCAATACGTTTTTGAGTTTCAAGGAAAGCAATTCGCCGCGTCGCATTCCAGTCTCATATAGAATTCGGAGCATTACGACAGTACGCAGTCGCGCGCCGCAATCTGCAGCGCGAAAGAGACCAACAAATGGATCGTTCCATAGGGCGTGCAGTTGTTCTCGCGCGTTTTCTGGGAGGTGCTTTTTCCAGTTTTGTTGATTCTTCGCGGATTTGGAGCCAGCTTTTGACAGAAACTTTTCTCTCAACCTTCTGTCCTGCGTATCGATCATGGCCCTGACGTCGGGGCGGTTGCTGTCCGTAATGACCTCATCAGCAATCCACTGCAAATACTGCGCTGCATAGCTTATATAGGTGTTCCCTTTGGTCGCACCGATCGTGGCGCCTTGCTTTCTGCGGCGGGCGGCGTTGAGGTAACGCGCTAGATCATCAATTTCGTGCGGTCGTAAAAATTCATGGCGTTGGAATCGAACCTCTAAGCCAATTTGCGCCTCAGAATCCCATTGGCACCGTCGTTGAGCTTCCCATTCCAGCACGCGCTTGATGGCATCCAGGTACACAAGCTGCGTGCTGGGCGTTGTATGGAGTCGTTTGCTTCGTGAAATAAATGCAGTCGGGTAAAATAGCGGGAAGGCTTCCTCGCTCGAAAAAAGCAGGCTGAACCGCTCGCCATTGCTGGACACAAAAGATTTGATTTGGAAGCCCAACAACTCGTCCCTCTCCGTAATGCTTTACACTTCCCGTAACTTGCATAGAAGCATAAATGGGGTTTACAATTGTTGCAAGAATTTTTTGCATGAAATATCTGGAATTTGAGCGTCTCGCCCTGTAGATGTTGGGGAAGAGCCCTCAGGTACCCAAGGGAGTTTACAAAATATGGCTAACAGAATGGTAGTCCTGGATACTGAAACCACCGGCCTCAACCCGCGCAACGGCGACCGGGTGATCGAAGTCGGCTGCGTCGAACTGCAGAACCGCATGCTGACGGGGAATAACTTCCACCGCTATATCAATCCCGAGCGCGATTCGGAAGAGGGCGCGCTGGCGGTGCACGGCCTGACCACCGAGTTCTTGAGCGACAAGCCGAAATTCGCTGCGATCGCCGCCGAGCTGCGCGACTACATCGCCGGGGCCGAGCTCATCATCCACAATGCGCCGTTCGACCTCGGTTTCTTGAACCACGAATTCAAGCTGCTCGGCCTGCCGACTGTCAACGAGCATTGCAGCGGCGTGATCGACACCCTGGTCAACGCCAAGGAACTGCATCCGGGCAAGCGCAATTCGCTCGATGCGCTGTGCGACCGCTACGGCGTGTCGAACGCGCACCGCAAGCTGCACGGCGCGCTGCTCGATGCCGAGCTGCTGGCCGATGTCTACCTGTCGATGACGCGCGGGCAAAACGCGCTGTCGATGGAGATCGAAATCGAGACCGGCGGCGCAGGCGGGCTGCTGGAAGCGGTGCCGCTGGCCGAGATCATCGTGCTGGCCGCCAGCGCCGAGGAGCTGGCCGAGCACGACAGCCTGCTGGGCGGACTCGACAAAGCGATCAAGGGCACATGCATCTGGAGAAGTTACGCAGAAGCGTGAACTTCAGTCCAATGCGCTGAAGGCCGCCTGTGCCGCGCGCATCAGCGACGGATGCAGTATGCCGAGCTTCGGCGTCTGCCCATGCGGCGCCGCGGGCGGCACTGAAAACCATTCGGTCGTGTAAGGCAGGTCCAGGGCCTGCTTCAAGTCGAATTTGGTGTCGTAGCTGAGTCCGGCCGCCTCGTCAGCAGGGCGCTTGCCTTCCCGCAGGATCGCGAATTCGCCTCGGCGCAGGGTCGCGGTTCGCTGGCTGGTGCCGTAGGCGACGCGGACGTAAAACTGCGGAGCGTCATCGTCGAACACCGCCAGAATGAGCGCCGGCCGCGGTGTCGGCCGCGGCTGGATGTGGTCCGGGAAATGACACCAGACGATCTCGCCAGCGGCGGGCTCTGCCCACCAGGCGGGCGTCATGTAGATTCGGTATCGAACAGACTTGAGCGCACCGAGCGCTTGGCGCCCTGCGGCACGCTCTTCTTGATCTGGCGCACCTGACCGGCGGTCAGCGCGCCATCATCCGCTTCGTACTGGGGCAGCAGCTTGATAGCGAGCTGACGCAGCGCGTGGTGGATCGCCTGGGTTTCGTCCACGCCCAGCTGCGCGGCGAGGCGCTTGACGGTATCGCGCGTGACGCCGGCGGCAGTGTCGACCATGCGATAACGGAAGGCGATCTGGTTTGCAGCGTTGCGCGTGGCCATGGAGAGTCCTCTAAAGATATCTTAAAGATATCCACAATTTACTGGCCGGTCAAGCGCGGCACGCGACGCAAGAAAACTTGTCCGGAAGCGTGACGTTTTCCGTTTGGTATGCCATAATACGCCCCGCTTTGGGAGGTTAGCTCAGGGGTAGAGCACTGCATTCACACTGCAGGGGTCGCAAGTTCGAAACTTGCACTTCCCACCAAAATTCTTCGTCTAGATTCAAACACTTATGCCGCGCTCGGCCGCCCTATATTTCAACTTGGGGCAGATTTGGGGCAAACCGGTTGTTACACTGCCCGCAACCCCACTGGTTGCACCGACCACGTGCTTGCACGCATCACGGATTTTGGGCTCTAGGCATACTCGGGAAATTCGGTGCCGCGCGTGGTATCGGTCCTTGTATACAAACGGGCCAGGCGCTTGCGCATATCCTGGTCCAAGCCACTCCCGATCCACTTCCCATAGGTGCGCGTGACCATCGTCGTGTCGACGTGGCCCATTTGCGTTGCCACATACAGTGGATTCGCGCCCAGCATGAGGAGGCTCGATGCGAACGTGTGCCGGGTCTGGTACGGATTGCGGTAACGGACGCCGGCGGCGAGCAAGATCCGCTTCCAGCGCCGCCAGATGGGCTTGTCGCCCGCCCATTGTGCTCCGTACGCCGGATTGAGGAACACCAGGCCGCCCGCCAATTTGGTATGGCACTGCTGTGCCAGCAGCGCATCGTGGGCCCCCTGTCGCAGGTCGATGGTCCGCAGGCTGGCGTCGGTTTTTCCGGTGAACTTTGCTTTTCCGTCGACGAAGGCGCAGTCGACCGATACGGCGTGTTTGACGAAGCTGACCGCGGGCCATGCGAGGGCGATGTATTCGGAAGGGCGCATGCCCGACGCAAAGGCGAACAGGAATATGTTACGTTCCTGTTCGCGAACACAGGCCGAGAGGATGGCTTCGATCTCGTCGATGTCGAAGGGATCGGCCGTGAAGTCGGAATTCAGCTGTTCGCGCGCCACTAACTTCTTCAGCTTGATGCTGTCGAACGGATTGCTTTCGATGA
>DASRXO010000873.1:0-3674 GCA_035654095.1 Telluria sp. | reverse complement strand
CCAGCATCTGCTTGGTGCGGTAGCCGGTGCGCTGGTCGACTCCGCGCTGGAAGTGCAGCTCGGGCGAGTGGCGCTTGAGTTCGGCCTCGTCGTACACGTCGGCGAGGTTGATGGTCTTGCGGGTCTGTGCCACGAAGCCGGCGATGCTCGACGGCCCGATCGCCAGCCGCAGGTCGCGGAACGAGGTCAGCCCGGTCTTCACCTTCGAGACGATGTGGTCCTGTTCGGCCGTGACGGCATACAGCGTGAAGCGGTCGCAATCGAGCAGGTCGCAGAAGTCCATGCCCAGGTCGAGCATGATTTCGTCGAGGTTCCTGGTGGCGTGGATCTTGTTGGTGACCGCCTGCAGCTTCTTGAAGAACTCGAGCCGTTGGTCGGTGTCGCTGGCGCCGGAAGTCACGGAGTCGTTCATGCCACTTCCACCTCAAGGCCTTCGTAGGCCAGCACCACTGTCAGCCCGGCGGGCAGCGGTTCGTGGCGCGCCATCACTTCGGCGAACACGGCTTCGAGTTCGTCGTCGCTGCGCGTCGGTTCGTGGTGGGTGCAGTACAGGACCTTGGCGCCGACCCGTTTCGCGGTGTCGAACGCGGCGTCGAAGGTGCCGTGGCCCCAGCCCTGCTTGGCCGGGTACTCTTCGCGCGTATACGAACAGTCGACGATCAGCGCGTCGACGCCGCGCATGGCCTCGTCGATCGCGCGCTGGCGCCCTTCCATGTGCTGCTGGTAGTCCGCATGCCGGCCATCGCCGGCCGGGTAGATGTTGTAGAACGGCTCGTGGTCGCCGGTGAAGAACAGCGACTTGCCCTTGCAGTTGATGCGGTAGCCGAGGTTGGTCACCGGATGGTTCATGACGATGTTGTCGACCACCGCGTCGCCGACTTCGACCGGGGTCTCGAATTCGAGGGTGCGGTATTCGATGGTGGCGTCCATCTGCGCTTCGCTGACCGGGAAGTAGCTGTTCTGCAGCTGCACCCCCATCACGTGTTCGATGCCGTTGCCGGTGACCGGGTCGACCGCGCCATGCAGCCTGACCCGGCTGCCGCGGATGAACAGCGGCGTGAAGAAGGGCAGGCCGTGGATGTGGTCCCAGTGGCTGTGCGTGATGAAGATGTTGGCGCGCACCGGCAGCCGCGTGAGCAGGTTCTGGGCAAGGGCGAAGATGCCGGTGCCGCCGTCCAGGATGATCAGGGTGCCGTCGTCGGTGCACACTTCGATGCATGTGGTGTTGCCGCCGTAACGTGCGGTGCGCGGGCCCGGCGATGGTATCGAGCCGCGTACACCCCAAAAACGGAATTTCATGTAGAGACTCTCCCCCTGGCTGAAGCAATCGGTCGCAATCAAGGCCGATGATAGCCGGTTTGCGTCGCGCTGGCGCTAAAAAAATGCGGCCTCGCCATCGCGGCGTGCGCCAAAACCTCGGCGCCGGCCGAAGTTTACAGTCGGGGATGTACAGCCGCCAGCCATGGCGCTACACTCTCCACAATTACAGCCGGGCAATGGCCCGCTCCGCCCCAATTCATTGTCAGGAAGACGGTCGCCCCATCATGCAAGAGCTTAACCACACACAGATCGCGCAGCGGCTCCACCTGCTCACGGAACTGAGTGTCGCACTGGGTAACAGCCCGGACATTGGTTCCCTGCTCGACCGCATCCTGAACGTGGCCAAGAACATGACCGACGCCGATGGCGGCACCTTGTACCGCCCCAGCGCCGACCGCCGCAGCCTGTGCTTCCACATTTCGATCAACGACAGCCTTGGCATCTACCAGGGCGGCGTCAGCGGCAATCCGATCGACATCCCCAGCGTGCCGCTGTTCGACGCCCAGGACAACAAGAACCTCAGTTCGGTCGCGGCCTATGCGGCCAACTTCGGCCAGTCGGTGAATATCGAGGACGTCTACCAGGCCGACGTGTTCAACTTCTCGGGCATGCGCTCGTTCGATGCGACCTTCGGCTACCACTCGCAGTCGTTCCTGACGGTGCCGATGAACGACCACGAGGGCGAACTGGTGGGCGTGCTGCAGCTGATCAACGCCAAGGATCCGGTCAGCGGCGCGATCCGCGCGTTCTCGCAGACCGACCAGCGCTTCATCGAGGCGCTGGCGGCGCAGGCCGCGGTGGCGATCACCAACCAGCAACTGATCGGCCAGCTCGAGGGCCTGCTCGAGGCGCTGGTCAACCTGATCAACATCGGGATCGACGAAAAGTCGCCCTACACCGGCCGCCACTGCCAACTCGTGCCGGAGCTGACGATGCTGCTGGCCGAGGCCGTGCACCGGGCCGAGAGCGGCCCGATGGCCGGCTTCCGCATGACCGAGGCCGACCGCAAGGAGCTGTGGATGGCCGGCCTGCTGCACGACTGCGGCAAGATCACCACCCCGGTTCACGTGGTCGACAAGGCCACCAAGATGGAGACCATCTTCGACCGCATCCACATGATCGACACCCGCTTCGAGGTGCTGATGCGCGACCGCCGCATCGCCGCGCTGGAGCGCAAATGCGCGGGCGGCGACCACGCCGCACTCGACGCCGCGCTGGGGGCCGAGCTGGCCGCACTGCGCGCCGACCGCGACTTCCTGCGCATCGCCAACGTGGGCGGGGAGGGCATGTCGCAGGCCGATACCGAGCGCGTAGGCGAGATCGCGCGTTACCGCTGGGTCGGCGTCGACGGCCGGGAGCGCGACTTCCTCGACGCCGAGGAGCTCGAGAACCTGACCATCCGCTTCGGCACCCTGACCGCGGCCGAGCGCAAGGAGATCAACAACCATATCGCGGTCACGGTCCGCATGCTCGAGTCGCTGCCCTGGCCCAAGCACCTGCAGAACGTGCCCGAATACGCGGGCGGCCACCACGAGCGGATGGACGGCAAGGGCTATCCGCGCGGCCTGACGCGCGACCAGATGTCGGTGCAGGCGCGGATCATGGCGATCGCCGACATCTTCGAGGCGCTGACCGCGCGCGACCGGCCCTACAAGAAGGGCAAGCCGCTGTCGGAGTCGCTGCGCATCCTCGGCAATTTCTCGCTCAACGGGCATATCGATCCGGACCTGTTCGACATTTTCATCCGCAGCAAGATCTACCTCGAGTTCGCGCACAAGAACATGGACCAGCGCCAGATCGACCAGATCGACGAAGCGCAGATCCCCGGCTACCGGCCCTGAGCCGACCACGGACCCCGCGTGCGCCCAAGCCTCTCCAACTGGAAGAAGATCCTGGCCAAGTACGGCGCGCGCTGGGCGCTCGGCCTTGCGCTGACTACCATCGCCGCGCTGTACACGCTGGCCTTCTTTTCGAACGACCTGGTGGAGCGCCAGGAGACCCTGGTGGCGGACCTGCGCATGCGTCTCGAGCCGGCCCAGCTCGACCCGCGCATCGTGATCGTCGACATCGATGAAAAGAGCCTGACCGAGGTCGGCCGCTTCCCCTGGAGCCGCAAGCTGCAGGCCGCGCTGGTGACCCGCCTGACGCGCGATTACCATGTCGGCGCGATCGGTTTCGACATCTCCTTCCCCGAGCCCGACACCAGCTCGGGCTACGAGGTGCTGGACGCGCTGGCGCACAAGGAACTCAAGGACGTCCCCGGCCTCAAGGAGCAGCTCGGCGCGCTCAAGCCGGCGCTCGATTACGACGGCCTGTTCGCCGCCGCGATCAAGGACCAGCCGGTGGTCCTCGGC
>DASRXO010000872.1:0-3086 GCA_035654095.1 Telluria sp. | reverse complement strand
ACTGCGGATAGCCCGAGGCCAGCACGATCTTCATGGTCGGCATCAAGGCGCGCGCCGCCTGGCCCAGCTCGATCCCGTTCAGGCCCGGCATCACGACGTCCGAAAACAGGACGTCGATATCGGGATTGCGTTTCAGGATGTCGATCGCATCCTTGCCGTTGTTCGCCGACAGCACGTCGTAACCCATGTTCTTGAACAGCTCGATCGCCACATCCAGCACGTCCGGCTCGTCGTCGACCACCAGCACCCGTTCGTTGCCGCTGCGGACGTTTGGCATGTCGGCCTCGCCGGCCAGGGCCGGCAGGTACACGGCGATGGTGGTGCCCTTGCCGACCGCGCTGTCGATCGTCATGCCGCCGCCGGATTGCTGGATCAGGCCGTACACCTGGCTCAGGCCCATGCCGGTGCCCTTGCCCCGCTCCTTGGTGGTGAAGAAGGGTTCGACCGCGCGCGCAACGACGTCGGCCGGCATGCCTTCGCCGTTGTCGGTCACCGTGACGACGACGTAGTCGCCGGCCGCCAGCCCGGCCAGTTGGTGCTCGCGCAGCGTGGCCGTGCCGGTACGGATGCCGAGCGTGCCGCCGCCAGGCATCGCATCGCGCGCGTTGGCCACCAGGTTGAGCAGCGCCGCCTCGAACTGGGTGGCGTCGATCAACACCGGCGGCAGCGCGGCCCCCAGGGTCAGCTCGAACTGCACCATCGGCCCGCAGGCGCGGCGCAGGATGGCGTCGAAGCGCGCCACCAGCGTGCTCAGGTTGAGGCGGTCCTGCTGCAGCGGTTGCTGGCGCGCGAACGACAGCAGTTGCTGGGTCAGCGCCGCGCCGCGCTGGGACGCGCGCTGCATGCTCTGGATGACCTTCTTGCCGCCCGGGCTGGCGACCTCGCGCGACAGCAGCTCGGTGCCGCTCACGATCACGCCCAGCAAGTTGTTGAAGTCGTGCGCCACGCCGCCGGTGAGCTTGCCGATCGCCTCCAGCTTCTGCGACTGGAACAAGGCCTCCTTGGTGCGCTCCAGCGCCAGCGCCGCGTTGCGCCGTTCGGTGACGTCGCGCGTGATCTTGGCGAAGCCGATCAGGTCGCCCATGTCGTTGTGGATCGCATCGATCACCACGTGCGACCAGAACGTGGTGCCGTCCTTACGCACGCGCACGCCTTCGTTTTCGTAGCGGCCGGTGGCGCGCGCGGTCTGCAAGGCGCGCCCCGGCACGCCCTTGGCGCGGTCTTCTTCGGCATAGAAGCGCTCGAAGTGGGTGCCCACCACTTCGCTCTCGGTAAAGCCCTTGATGCGCTCGGCCCCGGCATTCCAGTTGGTAATGATGCCGTCCGGCGACAGCATGTAGATCGCGTAATCGGTCACGCCCTGGACCAGGCGCCGGAACTGCTCCTCGCTGGCATTCAGGGCCTCCTGCGCCTGCTTGCGTTCGGTGATGTCGCGCGTGATCTTGGCGAAGCCGAGCAGCACGCCCTCGCTGTCGCGGATCGGATCGATCACCACGCTGGCCCAGAACCGGCTACCGTCCTTGCGCACGCGCCAGCCCTCGTCCTCGAATTTGCCTTCGGCCAGCGCGGTCTGCAGCGCCTTGGCCGGCTTGCCTCGGGCCCGGTCTTCCTCGGTATAAAACCGCGAGAAATGCTGGCCGATGATCTCGTCGGCGGTGTAGGCCTTGAAGCGCTGGGCGCCGGCGTTCCAGCTCGCCACCAAGCCCTCGGGGCTCAGCATGTAGAGCGCGTAGTCCGTCACGCCGGAGACGAACAGGCGCAAACGATCGCTGTCGCTGAGTGCCGAAGCGGGGGCTGGAACGTGGGAAGTCATGGATCGCCTGAGCGGGTTAGAACGCCGGAGTGGGTGTCGATTTCCCGATTTTACCGTTTTGATACAAAACGGGCGCGTCCGTATTGTGCGGCCCGCAAGCGGGCCCGCGCTTCCCGGGCATGGCACGCGGCAATTTCATTGCTGGGCCTTTTGCAACGATGATCGTTCCGTCACATCCCCGTCATATCCGCTGGTTACTCTACGCGCCGCAACAAATTGATTAATTGTTTCTCCTAACAGGAATCCTAGATGAACCACACTATCGTTGCGCCGCGTCGCACATCATCCCGAATCGCCCTCGCCGTCTCGGCCCTGTGCACCTCGCTGGCCGCCCCCGCCATGGCGCAAACCGTGGCGGCGCCAGCCGACGGTTCCGGCGACGCCGCGATGACCACCGTGAATATCTCTTCGCAAAAGACGCGCTCGACCGTGTCCATGAGCGGCAACGAAATCCAGAAAATCCTGCCCGGCGTGAATCCGCTGAAAGCCCTGGAAACCCTGCCTGGCGTCAGCTTCCAGACGGCCGATCCATGGGGCAACAACGAACAAAACCTCCTGCTGTTCGTGCATGGCTTCAACGGCCAGCAACTGGGCTACACCATGGATGGCGTGCCGCTGGGCGACCAGCAATACGGCAACTACAACGGCTTGGCGCCGCAACGCGCTGTTTCCAGCGAAAACGTGCGCAGCGTCGTGCTGTCGACGGGCGCCGGCGACCTCGGCACCGCCTCGACCAGCAACCTGGGCGGCGCCATCGAGACCTTTTCCAGCGACCCGCTGGCCCAGCGCAACGTCAACCTGCAGCAGACGGTCGGCAGCCACAATACGTCGCGCACCTTCGTCCGCGTCGACACCGGCGATCTCGGCAACGGCAACAGCGCTTACATTTCCGCACTGCGCCATGAAGCCAAGGCCTGGGACTTCAACGGCCGCCAGAGCGACGACCAGATCAATGCCAAGTTCATCCACAATGCCGAGGCCGGCAAGCTGACCGTGTATGCCGACTGGTCCGACAAGACCGAGCCCAACGAAGACAGCATCCTGCACGCTGCCGGCACCAACTCGCCCTACACCCGGCCCTTCCTGTACCCGGACTTTAACGCTGCCCTGGCCTACCTGAACGCGGCCGGCGCGCCGCCCGCCGCGGCCGGTGCGAATTTCCAGAACTACTACAGCGATGCGCAGCGCACCGACAAGCTGGCCTACGTCAAGTACGATGCCTATCTCAGCGATAACGTGACCTGGTCGAACCAGTATTATTTCCACCATGACG
>DASRXO010000871.1:0-7456 GCA_035654095.1 Telluria sp. | reverse complement strand
GTCACGCACCGCGGCCTCGTACAGGGCGTCGAGTTCGGCCGCGGGCAGCGCGCCACCATCGCGGGCGGCGATCAGTTCGGGCGGACGGGGAATACTGCCGATGGGCTCGGTCGGGATGATCATGAATGCCTTGCGTCTGGCGGCCTCGCCTGATACGTACACAGCGGGCCTGCGGCGATTCTAGCGCAGGCCTCGCCAATACCTGCACACGGTTGACCGGGGCGCGCCCGGCCGGCTCAGGGGCGGGACGGGGCGGGCGGGGTCAATTGCGCCAGCGTTGCTTGCAACTGGTCAAGATCGTAGGGTTTTTGCAGCGAGATGAAGGGGAACTCGACATGACGCAGCAGGGCGTCGCCATAGCCCGAAGCGAAGATCACCTTCAGGCCGGGCTGGGCGGCCAGCGCGCGGCGCGCCAGCTCCACGCCCGAGATGCCGGGCAGGCTGACGTCCGAGAACAGCACATCGTAGACCGCGCCGGCCAGCCGGGTCAGCGCATCCTCGCCGTGGGCCACGCCGTCGGTATGGTAGCCGAAGGCCTTGAGCATTTCGCACACCAGGTATTGGGAATCGAGGTTGTCCTCGACCACCAGGATGCGCAGCGCGGCGGCGGCCGGGGTCGGTTCGGGGCGTGCGCTGCGCGCCAGCGCGCACAGCACGCCGCGCACCGCGTCCTGCTCGTCGCGCACCGGGGTGAAGTAGAGGTCGCAGTCGAGCCGTTCGGGGCCGTGGGGGCGCACCAGCTCCAGCGGCCGGCGCGCCAGGCGTGCGGGTTCGCCGCGCAGCGCCTGTTCGTAGCCGTCGCGGCCGGCGGCGAGCGGAGCCGGCCACAGCGCCGGCACCTTGCCGCCCGGCGCCTGCGTATGGCCGAGGCCGGCCAGCGCGGCATAGGCGTCGTTGAACACGGTGACGCGGTCGGCGCCCCAGACCAGCAGCATCGGGCAGGGGCAGTTGAGGACGATATCGACCGCCAGCCGCAGCGGCTGCGGCCAGCGCGCGCGCTCGCCCAGGTCGGTCAGGGACCAGTCAATGTCGGGCATAAGCAGCCTGTTCTTTTTCTAATTGGAATCAACGATGCGCGAATCGTACACCAAACAGGCTCAGGGGAGCGCAAGCCAAATCGTCTGGGGTCAGGTCTGACATTCGTACATTTTGCTGCAGAAATGTACGAATGTCAGACCTGACCCCATGCCTTGTTCCGGCATTTTTTCGTCGTGCGCCGGCGCCGGCATGCTCTGCGCGTCGGCGATGTCGTCGTTGGAACCGCTGCGATCACGGACCGGGGTCGCGTCTGACATTGGTACATTTGTGCTGGGAAATGTACGAATGTCAGACGTGACCCCATGTTTCTGCGCAAAAAAAAAGCCCGCTACGGGAGCGGGCTGAATCTATTTTCTTGGAGGAGAATAGAGGAGACAGGTGAATGATGCTGCATTGCAAAAATATTTGCCAATTTATCTTTGTGATGACAGATATCAAGATTATTTATAGCAGGCGCGCTCTTGTATAAGCGTGGCGATTTTGTCATCATATGACAAGGGAGGAAGCGCCATGGCGACCGTCGTGCGGCACAGGAGAGTCAATATCGTGGTGCTCGACGCGAACGAGCCGATCGCCAACTGGTGCAAGCCGGGCGATATCGCGATCGTGGCCGCGCCCGATGGCTGGTGGACCAACTTCGTCGGCGCCCACGGCGAAATCGACAGCTACGATATCCCGTATCCCAGCTATAACGAGGCGCTGTGGGCGGCCAAGGCGGCCGCCGAATTCGGCCTGTCCTAGCGCCGCCTGCATCCCCATCCCCCAGCGGTGCCGACGCAGCCGGCCAGGCGCGCATCGATTGCGGCTGCCCGGCCGCTGTGGATAGGATGGCTGCTGCGGCGCAGCGTCATGCCGCGCCGCACGCTGCGCCGGGGCAGCGGGATTTCGTTGTAGAGTTGCCGAATCTGCCAAAAAAAGCGGCGCGTCGCGCGCCGCCGCGCGTGCGCAGCTTTGTGGACTCCGGAAAATGTTCTAGGATAGCAAGCATGCATAGACCACCATTTCCCTTCCTGCTGGCCGCTGCGCTGTGCCGGGCCGCCGCCGCCGCCCAGCAGCCTGATCCCTCCCTGGTGGACTTTTCGCTCGAGCAGTTGTCGGAAATCGTGGTGACCTCGGTATCGCGCCAGGAGACCCGGCTGGCCGATGCGCCGGCCTCGATTTACCTGATCAGCGGGGCCGAGATCCGCCGCTCCGGCGCCACCACCCTGCCCGAAGCGCTGCGCCTGGCGCCCAACCTGCAGGTCGCGCGCAGCGACACCCGGACCTACGCGATCACCGCGCGCGGCTTCAGCTCCACCCTCGAGAACAAGCTGCTGGTGCTGATCGACGGCCGCAGCGTCTATTCGCCGCTGTTTTCCGGCGTGTTCTGGGACATGCAGGACGTGGTAATGGACGACATCGAGCGCATCGAGGTCATCAGCGGGCCGGGCGCCACCATCTGGGGCGCCAACGCGGTCAACGGCGTGATCAACATCATCACGCGCGCGGCCAAGGACAGCCAGGGCGGCCTGCTCAGCCTCGGCGCCGGCGAGCAGTCGCGCAACGGCAGCGCGCGCTACGGCGGCACGCTGGCCGGCGGCCACTACCGGGTGTATGCGATGGCCGACCAGTACGGCGACACCTTCAGCGAGGCGGGCCAGCGCCAGGACACCGGCTGGCACCGCAGCCAGGCCGGGTTCCGGGCCGACTGGGATGCCAGCCAGGAGCAGGCTGTCACGCTCAGCGGCGACAGCTACCAGGGCATGCTGGGCCAGGTGCGCGGGCCCGACATCCGTATCGGCGGCGCCAACCTGGTGGGCCGCTACACCCGCAAGCTGGACAATGACGCCGACCTGCGCCTGCAAGCCTATCTCGACCACACCGAGCGCGACCAGCCGAACACCGGCGCCCAGCGCCTCGACACGCTCGACCTCGAAGCCCAGCAGGGCCTGCGCCTCGGCGACCACCAGCTCGAATGGGGCGGCGGCTACCGCCACACGCGCGACCGGGTGCAGAACGGCCCGCTGCTGCGCTTCACCCCGGCCGAACGCATCCTGCGCTGGTCGAACGTGTTCGCCCAGGACGAGCTGGCGCTGCGCCCCGGCCTGCGCCTGACCGCGGGCCTGAAGCTCGAACACAATATTTACACCGGCGTCGAGACGCTGCCCAGCCTGCGCCTGGCGTGGAGCCCGGACAGCAGCCGGCTGGTCTGGGGCGCGGCCGCGCGCACGGTGCGCGCGCCTTCGCGCATCGACCGCGACCTGTATCTGGCCAACCCGGCGCCGAGCGCCGGCGCGCCGGCCTACCTGATCGCGGGCGGCCCCGATTTCGAGTCCGAGACCGCGCGCGTGTTCGAACTCGGCTACCGCAGCCAGCCGGCGGCGGCGCTGTCGTATTCGGCCACCCTGTTCTACAGCCAGTACGACAAGCTGCGCACGCTCGAAGCCTTGCCGGACGGCGCGGTGTTCAGCAATATGGGCGAGGGCAGGGCCTACGGCATCGAGACCTGGGCGCGCTGGCAGCCGGCGCGCAACTGGCGGCTGTCGGCCGGCGCGGTGTGGCAGGACATCGACACCCACCTCAAGCCGGGCAGCCTGGATGCCAGCGGCAGCGCCGGCCTGGCCACCAACGATCCGCATTGCTACTGGTCGCTGCGCTCGGCGCACGACCTCGGCGCGCATGTCCAGGCCGACTTCGGCCTGCGCTACGTGGGCAGCCTGCCGCAGCCGGCGGTGCCGGCCTACTACGAGCTCGATGCGCGCCTGGCGTGGCAGTTGTGGCGCAACATGGAGCTGGCGCTGGTCGGCCAGAACCTGCTGCACCGCAGCCACGCCGAATTCGGCAGTGCCGGCACGCGCCAGGTGTTCGACCGCGCGCTGTCGCTGCAACTGGCGGTGCGGCTGTGACCCGTCTCGCGCATCGCGCCGCGCGGCGCCGGCTGGGGGCATGGCTGCTGGCGGCGGCCGGCTGCGCGCTGCTGGGCGCCGCTCCCTGCGCGGCCGAGGCCCAGGCCGGCGCCGCCTCGCTCGAGCGCAGCGTCAAGGCGGCCTTCCTGTACAAATTCCTCGGCTACGCGGAATTTCCCGCCAGCGCCTTCGCCGACGCCAATGCGCCGGTGGTGATCGGGGTGGTCGGGGCCGACGAGATGGCGGCCGAATTGAGCCGCATCGTGGCCGGCCGCAGCGTCGACAACCGTGCGGTGCTGGTCAAGACCCTGCGCGAGGGCGAGGCGCCGGCCGGCGTGCACCTGCTGTTCGTGGCCGGCGCCGACAGCGCCCGCGTGGCGCGCGTGCTCAAGGCGGCCCAGCCCAGCCCGATCCTGCTGGTGACCGAAAGCGAGAACGGCCTGCAACTGGGCAGCGTGATCAATTTCAAGATCGTCGACGAGCGGGTACGCTTCGATGTCTCGCTCGACGCCGCCGACAAGAACAACATCAAACTCAGTTCGCGCCTGCTGACGGTCGCCAACCATGTCCAGAAGGGGGCCCCGTAATGCCTGTGTACGATACCGGCTCCGTCCGCAGCAAGCTGATCATCATGGCGGTGTCGACCACCTTCGTGGCCCTGCTGTCGGCCTCGATCGCGATGCTGCTGTACGATCTGCGCACCTTCCAGCAGTACTGGGTCGACGACCTGAGCACCCAGGCCGACATCATCGCCTCGGTCACCGCGCCGGCGCTGGCCTTCAACGACGCCAAGACCGCGCAGCAAAACCTGGCGGTGCTGCGGGTGCGGCCGCAAATCCTGGCCGGCGCCGTGTATGCCAGCGACGGCACGCGCTTCGCCTCCTACGTCCAGCCGGGCCGCGATCCGTCCTGGCCGGCGAGCCCCGGCGCGACCGGCTACCGGATCGAGGGCAGCGAACTGGTGGCCGTGCACAACATCATCGACAACGGCGAGGTGCTGGGCAAGGTCTACCTGCGCGCGCGCTACGGCCTGATCGAGCGGCTGGTGAATTACGCGACCATCCTCGGCGCCGTGCTGCTCGGCTCGCTGGTGATCGCCGCCTTCGTCGCCTCGCGCCTGCAGGAGAGCATCACGCGGCCGCTGCTGGCGGTCACCGGGGTGGCGCGCGAGGTGATGCAGCGGCGCGACTTCACCTTGCGGGTGCCGGGCCATGACAAGGGCGAAATCGGGGTGCTGGTGGCAGCCTTCAACGACATGCTGGCCGAGATCGGGCGCCGCTCGCACGCGCTGCAGGAAGCCAACCTCACGCTCGAGCACGAGATGCAGGTGCGCCACCGCGCCGAGCAGGCGCTGCTGGTGGCCGACCGCCGCAAGGACGAATTCCTGGCGACCCTGGCGCACGAGCTGCGCAATCCGCTGGCGCCGATCCGCACCGGGCTCGACATCCTGCGCATCCGCAGCGGCGACGCCCAGGCCACCCAGCGCGCCACCGACATCATGGAACGCCAGTTGCGCCAGATGGTGCGGCTGGTCGACGACTTGCTCGACGTGTCGCGCATCAACACCGGCAAGTTCGCGATCAAGATGGGGCGGGTCGAATTGAAGGCGGTGGTCAACGACGCGCTCGAAGTGGTGCGTTCGTATATCGAGCTGCACGGCCACGACCTGGCGATCGACTTGCCGGACCGCCCGGTCTTCCTGCACGGCGACGCCACGCGGCTGGCGCAAGTGCTGTCGAACCTGCTCAACAACGCGGCCAAGTACACCAACCGCGGCGGCCGGGTCAGCCTGTCGGCGCGGGTCGAGGACAAGACCCTGGTGCTGGGCGTGGCCGACAACGGCATCGGCATCGCGCCCGACATGCTGGGCAATGTGTTCGAGATGTTCGTCCAGGTCGACTCGACCCTGGAGCGCACCAACGCCGGGCTCGGCGTCGGCCTGTCGCTGGCGCGCAGGCTGGTCGAGCTGCACCACGGCACGATCGAGGCGTACAGCGCCGGCATCGGGCGCGGCAGCGAATTCACGGTGCGTCTGCCGATCGTGGTCGAGCCCGAGCTGCCGACCAAGACCCTGGCGGCGGCCTTCATCAGCGCCGAGACCTACCGCATCCTGCTGGCCGACGACAACGTCGATTTCGTCAACAGCATCGGCGCGCTGCTGTCGGCCATGGGCCACAGCGTGGTGATCACCCACAACGGGCCCGATGCGCTGACCGCGGCCGCGCGCTTCTGCCCCGACTACGCCTTCCTCGACATCGGCCTGCCGCTGATGTCGGGCTACGACCTGGCGCGCGGGATCCGGCGCGTGGCCTGCTGCCAGGCCACGATGCTGATCGCGGTCACCGGCTGGGGCCAGGAGAAGGACCGCCAGCTCGCCTTCGAGGCGGGGTTCGACCACCACATGGTCAAGCCGGTGCGCTTCGAGCAGATCGAGGAAATCCTCAGCAACCGCAGCATCGTCAAGAAGATCCGGACGTAAAAAAACGGAAGCGCGGACGCTTCCGTTTTTTGCAGCAAGCTCGCGCTTGCCGGATGGGACTTACTTGACTTTACGGCGGCGTGCCAGGAAGCCGACCAGGCCCAGGCCTGCCAGCATCATGCCGTAGGTCTCCGGCTCGGGTACCGGCGCCAGCATGATCGCACCGCCGAACGCGCCGGAGGTGGTCCCTGCCATGGTGCCGCTCACTTGCACATAGTAGTTGCCGGCAGCCAGGCTGTCGCTCTTCAGGGTCCAGACGTCGATCGTGCCGCTCTGCAGCGATGCGCCGCTGCTGACCAGGGTACCGCCGGCGTTGAACAGGCTCAGGCCGGTGATATCCAGGCCGGTGTCGGCGCTGCGGCTGATCGATGAAACGATCGCATCGAGGTTGGTGGGCGCCGTGCCCGTGACGGCAAAGGTGAAGTGGTCGGCAAAGGTGTTGCTTGCGTTGTTCATGGCGAAGGCATCGCCAAAGAACGCGCTGGTGTCGACGAAGGTCAGCGCCTGCGGTGCAGTGCTGATGTCGGCCGCAAATGCCGTGGAACCCAGCGATGCAGTTGCGAACACCATGGCAGCCATCAGGGATTTCGAATTTTTCATTTGTTACCTCGCAAAGAAACAGCCGCGTCCTGCAGCTTGGTTATCAAGAATCGGGGAACTTCATGCTAGCAAAGCGACATCGAAAAACGCCGCGTTTGTGGCACCCGTGCGCGACATTGTTCAAGAATTCCAGGAGTAAATTGATTGCCTCTCGGCTAGGCACGCGACCCCCTCCGTCATAGGAGAAGCGCGTGTTTTTCCATTGATGAGTGGAAAAGATCGGCGGGCAATTCGTGCGTGTGTAGGTTCGGACCTACATCACGACGAGAGGTGGTCCTGTGCACAGTCTGCTTCTGGCAGCCCGGTTGCAGCCGGTTTGAAGGGGGAACGAGCATGCGTGCGGGAAAGGACAAAGGGCCCGGAGATTGCTCTCCGGGCCCTTCGGTGTAGTGCATGATGGTGCGGCTGGCAGGAATTGAACCCACGACCCCTTGGTTCGTAGCCAAGTACTCTA
>DASRXO010000870.1:0-3603 GCA_035654095.1 Telluria sp. | reverse complement strand
CGAAGGAATGGAGACTCATGATCACTACTATCCGCCCGCTCACCCTGGCTGTGTCGTTCGCACTGCTGGCCGCTTCACCCGCTGCCCGGGCCGACACGGTGAAGATCGCCTTCATCGACCCGCTGTCCGGGCCGTTCGCGCCGGTGGGCCAGAACCAGCTCAAGAGTTTCCAGACCATCGCCGAGCTCGCGAGCCAGCAAAAATGGGCGGGCGAGCACAAGATCGAAGTGGTCGGCTTCGACAACAAGGCCAGCCCGCAAGAGTCGCTGACCCAGCTGAAGGCGGTGATCGACCAAGGCTACCGCTACATCACGCAGGGCAACGGTTCGGCCGTGGGACTGGCGCTGCTGGACGCGGTCAACAAGCACAACGAGCGCAATCCGGGCAAGGAAATCGTGTTCCTCAACTACGCGGCGATCGACCCGGATATGACCAACAGCAAGTGCAGCTTCTGGCACTTCCGCTTCGACGCCAACTCGGACATGAAGATGGAGGCGCTGACGAGCTACATGGCGCCCAACAAGGACATCAAGAGCGTCTACATCATCGGCCAGAACTACTCCTTCGGCCAAGCCGTGAGCCGGGCCGCCAAGGACTACCTGAAGCGCAAGCGGCCGGACATCAAGATCGCCGGCGACGACTTGCATCCGATCGCGCAGGTCAAGGACTTCTCGCCCTACATCGCCAAGATCAAGGCATCGGGCGCCGATACGGTCATCACCGGCAACTGGGGCACCGACCTGGCGCTGCTGATCCGCGCCGCCAAGGACGCCGACCTCAAGGCCAACTTCTACACCTACTACGCGGTGACCACGGGCGTGCCGACCGCGATGGGCGCGTCCGGCGCCGAGCACGTGAAGATCGTCGGCAACTGGCTGGCGAATAACGAGACCTTCGCCGGCAAGGACATCGTCGAGGGCTACAAGAAGAAGTACAACGACGATTTCTACACCGCGCAGACGCACAGCAGCATCGGCATGTTGGCGCAGGCGATCAAGGCCAGCGGCTCGACCGACCCGGTCAAGGTGGCGTTCGCGATGGAAGGCGCCAAGTTCCAGAGCCTGAACGGCGGCGTGACCATGCAGAAGGCCGACCACCAATTACAGCAGCCGCTGTACATCGCGACCTGGACCAAGGTCAACGGCAAGGACGTCAAGTACGACCAGGAAAACACCGGCTACGGCTGGCGGGTCGAGAAGAAGATCGACGCCTATGTGGCCGGCCAGCCGACCTCGTGCCAGATGAAGCGGCCCGGCGCCTGAGGCGGTCGTTCCCGGCCGATGGCGGCCCCCTTGGCGGGAACCCATAGCGTTCATGCTGCACCGATGCGCTATGGGTTCCCGCCTCCGCGGGAACGACAGGCGGACTTTTTTAGGCTAACCACACCGGATGTAATGATGGAATTTACGCTGTTCACCCTGTTGAATGGCGTTAGCTACGGACTGCTGCTGTTCATGCTCTCGTCCGGGTTGACGCTCATCTTCAGCATGATGGGCGTGCTCAATTTTGCGCACGCGAGCTTCTACATGCTGGGCGCCTACGTGGCTTACGCCATCAGCAGCAAGCTCGGCTTCTGGCCGGCGCTGGTGCTGGCGCCCATCGCTGTGGGGCTGGCCGGGGCGCTGGTCGAACGCTACGGCTTGCGGCCGCTGCACAAGGCCGGCCACATCCCCGAACTGCTGTTCACGTTCGGCCTGTCCTATCTGATCGTCGAGCTGGTGCAACTGGTGTGGGGCCGCGCCGCGGTGCCGTATCCGATTCCCAGGGAGCTGGACGGGCCGCTGTTCACGCTGTTCTCGACCAGCTTCCCGATTTACCGCGGCTTCATGATGCTGGTCGCGCTGGCGATGTTGGCCGCGATCTGGCTGGTGCTCACGCGTACCCGCATCGGCCTCGTGATCCAGGCCGCGCTCACGCATCCGGACGCGGTCGAGGCGCTGGGCCACAACGTGCCGCGGATCTTCATGTGGGTGTTCGGCGGCGGCTGCGCGCTGGCCGGACTGGCCGGCGTGATCGGCGGCAACGCCTTCGTCACCGAGCCGGGCATGGCGGCCACGGTGGGCAGCATCATCTTCGTGGTCGTGGTGGTGGGCGGCATGGGCTCGCTGGCCGGCGCCTTCGTGGCCTCGATCCTGATCGGCGTGCTGCAAACGTTTGCGGTGGCGCTCGATTATTCGATGATGAGTTTCCTAAACTGGGCCGGCGCTACCATCACGCCCGAGACGCCAGGCTACGAGCTGCTCAAGCTGACCATCTCGCAGAGCGCGGCGATCCTGCCCTTCCTGCTGCTGGTGCTGATCCTCATCTTCCGGCCAAAGGGGCTGCTGGGGACGCGCGAATGAGCACCCTGTCGTTCGCACCGGTCAAGCTAGGGCGCTACCTGCTGTGGGGCGGCTTCGCGCTGATTCTGGCGCTGGCGCCGCTGGCGTTCAACAAGGGCGCGGCGCTGTCGATCCTGTCGCAGATCGGCACCGTGATGATCTTCGGGCTGTCGTACAACATGCTGCTCGGGCAGGGCGGCATGCTGTCCTTCGGCCACGCGGTGTACTCGGGGCTGGGCGCCTTCTTCGCAATCCACGCCATGAACCGGGCCGGCGCCGGCATCGCGGTGCCGACCTCGCTGATTCCGCTGGTCGGCGGCTTGGCCGGAATGGGCGTCGGCATCCTGTTCGGCTATGTGACGACCAGGAAGTCGGGCACCACCTTTGCGATGATCACGCTGGGGCTGGTGGAGCTCGTGTTCGCCAGCTCGCTGATGTTCCCCGGCTTCTTCGGCGGCGAAGGCGGCGTGACCACCAACCGCGTGACGGGCACGCCGGTGCTGGGCATCAGTTACGGGCCGCAGATCCAGGTCTACTACCTGATCGCGTGCTGGCTGTTTGCCAGCACCATCGCCATGTACGCCTTCACCCACACGCCGCTGGGCCGCATGATCAACGCGGTGCGCGACAACCCGGAGCGGGTCGAGTTCATCGGCTACGACGCGCAATGGGTGCGCTACCTGACGCTGATCCTGTCGGCTTTTTTCGCCGGCATCTCGGGCGGGCTGTCGGCGATTAATTTCGAGATCGTCAGCGCGGAGAATGTCAGTGCGATCCGCTCGGGCAGCATTTTGCTGTTCGTGTTCATCGGCGGCGCGGGTTTCTTCTTCGGGCCGCTGCTGGGCGCGGTCGTCGGCATCTTCTTTTCGGTGATGCTGTCGGATTACACACCGGCGTGGCAACTCTACCTTGGCCTGTTCTTCGTCGTGCTGGTGCGGTATGCGCCGGCCGGGCTGGCGAGCCTGATGATGCTGTTGCTGCGCACCGTCAGGTTCGGCAAGTTCGGACGCATCTGGAAGCCGCTGCTGGCGGTCTGCGCATCGACCGCGATCGGCCTTGCCGGACTCGTGATGGGCATCGAGATGCTGTACCACCTGACGCTCGAATCGGCCAACGGCAGCACGATGACGCTGTTCGGCCGGCTGGTCGATACCAAGGCGAGCGTGCCGTGGTGCGTGGCGCTCGCGCTGATGGCGATCGGTATCGTCGGCTACCGCAGGCTGCAGCCCGGCTATGGCGCGGCGTGGCACGAGGTGAACGCCGAGATCGTGGCCAGGCTGAG
>DASRXO010000869.1:0-2420 GCA_035654095.1 Telluria sp. | reverse complement strand
GCCACCTTCAGCAACGCCGACAACATCCTGGTGCCCGGCCTGTTCGCGCGCGTCCAGCTGTCCGGCAATGCCGAGACCCGCAGCAAGGCCGCGCTGATCGACGAGCGCGCCATCGGCACCGACCAGAACCGCAAGTTCGTCTACGTGGTCAAGGCCGACAACACCGCCGAATACCGTCCGGTGACGCTGGGCCCGATCGTCGACGGCCTGCGCGTGGTGCGCGACGGCGTCAAGCCGGGCGAGAAGATCATCGTCAACGGCTTGCAGCGCGTGCATCCCGGCGCGCCCGTGACCGCCGAAGTGGTGGCCATGGACGCCGGCGTCGCACCGAAAGCGGACGTCAAAGTGGCCGCCGCGGCCACCGCTAAAAACAAGGAATAAGAACCATGAACTTTTCACGATTCTTTATCGACCGGCCGATTTTCGCGGCCGTGCTGTCGATTATCGTATTCGTTGCCGGCTTGCTGTCGATCTTCAAGCTGCCGATCTCCGAATACCCGGACGTGGTGCCGCCGTCGGTGGTGGTGCGCGCCCAGTACCCCGGCGCGAACCCGAAGGTGATCGCCGAAACCGTGGCCGCCCCGCTCGAGGAGCAGATCAACGGCATCGAGAACATGCTCTACATGTCCTCGCAAAACACCTCCGACGGCTCGCTCATGCTGACCGTGACCTTCAAGGTCGGCACCGACGTCGAGCAGGCCGAGTCGCAGGTGCAGAACCGCATCCAGCGCGCGCTGCCGCGCCTGCCGGACGAGGTGCGCCAGATCGGCGTGACCGCCGTGAAAAGCTCGCCCAACCTGACCATGGTGGTGCACCTGGTCTCGCCCAAGGGCCGCTATGACGACGTCTACCTGCGCAATTACGCGGTGCTGAACATCAAGGACCAGCTGGCCCGCATCCAGGGCATGGGCGAGGTGCAGCTGTTCGGCGCCGGCGATTACGCGATGCGCATCTGGCTCGATCCGCAGAAAGTGGCGGCGCGCGGCATGACCGCCAACGACGTGGTGAACGCGATCCGCGAGCAGAACGTGCAGGTCGCGGCCGGCGTGATCGGCGCGTCGCCTGCCAAGAATGCGGAGTTCCAGCTGACCGTTAACACCCAGGGCCGCCTGACCACGATCGAGGAATTCGGCGACATCGTGGTGCGCACCGGCGCGGACGGCGCGACCACCCGCCTGAAAGACGTGGCGCGGATCGAACTGGGCTCCAACTCGTACTCGCTGCGCTCGCTGCTGAACAACAAGTCGGCGGCGGCGATCGGTATCTTCGAAGCGCCTGGCGCGAACGCGCTGCAGCTGTCGGCCGACGTGCGCGCCAAGATGGCCGAACTGAAGAAGGACTTCCCGGAAGACGTCGACTTCGACGTCGTCTACGACCCGACCCAGTTCGTGCGCGAATCGATCAAGGCCGTGATCCACACCCTGCTCGAAGCGGTGGCGCTGGTGGTGCTGGTGGTGATCATCTTCCTGCAAACCTGGCGCGCCTCGATCATCCCGCTGCTGGCGGTGCCGGTGTCGATCATCGGCACCTTCGCGGTGATGCTCGGTTTCGGCTTCTCGATCAACACCTTGACGCTGTTCGGGCTGGTGCTGGCGATCGGTATCGTGGTCGACGATGCGATCGTGGTGGTGGAGAACGTGGAACGCAATATCGAATCGGGCCTGTCGCCGCGCGACGCGACGGTCCAGGCCATGAAGGAAGTCAGCGGCCCGATCATCGCGATCGCGCTGGTGCTGTGCGCGGTGTTCGTGCCGATCGCCTTCGTGTCCGGCCTGACCGGCCAGTTCTACCGCCAGTTCGCACTGACGATCGCGATTTCGACCGTGATCTCGGCATTCAGCTCGCTGACCCTGTCGCCGGCGCTGGCGGCCAACCTGCTGAAGCCCCACGACGCGCCGAAAGACGCGTTGACCCGCGTCATGGACAAGCTGTTCGGCGGCTTCTTCGCCTGGTTCAACCGCTTCTTCGGCCGCGCCTCGACCCGTTATGAGACCGGCGTCAAGGGCGTGTTGGGCCGCAAGACCGCCGCGCTCGGCGTGTATGCCCTGCTGGCGATCGCCGCGGTGTTCATGTTCAAGGCGGTGCCGAGCGGCTTCGTGCCGGCCCAGGACAAGCAGTACCTGGTCGGCTTCGCCCAGTTGCCCGACGCCGCATCGCTCGACCGCACCGACGCCGTGATCCGCCGCATGTCGGAGATTGCCTCGAAAGTGCCGGGCGTCGAATCGTCGGTCGCTTTCCCCGGCCTGTCGATCAACGGCTTCACCAATGCGCCGAACGCCGGTATCGTGTTCACCATCTTGAAACCGTTCGACCAGCGCAAGAGCAAGGAGCTGTCCGGCGGCGCCATCGCGCAGGAGATCAACAAGCGCCTCGGCACCATCCAGGACGCCTTCATCATGGTGTTCCCGCCGCCGCCGGTT
>DASRXO010000868.1:0-4829 GCA_035654095.1 Telluria sp. | reverse complement strand
CATGCAGCCAGCTTCGAGATGTCGGCCACCCGGTTCATCATGCCGTGCAGCTGCGACAGCAAGGCCAGGCGGTTGTTGCGCAAGGCTTCGTCTTCGGCCATCACCATCACGTCGTTGAAGAAGGCGTCGACCGCATCGCGCAACTGGGCCAGCGTCTTCAGCGTGGCGGTGAAGTCGTCGCGCGAGTAGGCCGCGTCGACTTCCGGGCGCACCTTCAGGATCGCCACGTACAGCGCGCGCTCGGCCGGCTCGGCCAGCAGCTGGTCGTCGACCGCGCCGGCCGTGACCGTGGTCTTCTTCAGGATGTTGGTGATGCGCTTGTTGGCGGCCGACAGCGGCGCGCTCTCCGGCAGTTCGGCGAACGCGTGCACCGCGTCGAGCCGCCTGACGATGTCGCCGAGGAAGCGCACGTCGGCCGCCAGCACCGCCTCGACTTCGTTGACCGAGAAGCCGCGCTCGCGCAGCATGCCGCGCAGGCGGTCGATCATGAAGGCCCCGATTTCGCCGCGCGCGTCGGTGAAGCCGGGACGCTGTGCGAACACCTCGACCGCGTCGGACAGCAGGTCGGGCAGCAGCACCGGCAGGCGCTTCTCGACCAGCATGCGCAGCACGCCCAGCGCGTGGCGGCGCAGTGCGAACGGGTCCTTCTCGCCGGTCGGCTGCAGGCCGATGCCCCAGATGCCGACCAGGGTCTCGAGCTTGTCGGCCAGCGCCACCGCGGTGCCCGAGTTGGTGCTGGGCAGCGCATCGCCGGCAAAGCGCGGCTGGTAGTGCTCGGACGCGGTCAGCGCCACTTCTTCCGGCTCGCCGTCGTTGCGCGCGTAGTAGGTGCCCATGATGCCTTGCAGCTCGGGGAACTCGCCCACCATGTCGGTCAGCAGGTCGGCCTTGGCCAGCAGCGCGCCGCGCTCGGCCAGCGCGACGTCGTAGCCGAGGCGCCTGGCGATCGCGCCGGCCAGCGTCTTCACGCGTTCGGTGCGCTCGGCCTGCGTGCCCAGCTTGTTGTGGTAGACCACGTTCGACAGCAGCTTCACGCGCTCGGCCAGCGGCTTCTTCTTGTCCTGCTCGAAGAAGAACTTGGCGTCGGACAGGCGCGGACGCACCACCCGCTCGTTGCCGCCGATGATGTGCCGCGGGTCGCCGGTGGCGATGTTCGAGACGATCAGGAAGCGCGAGCGCAGCTTGCCGCCGGCGTCGGTCAGCGCGAAATACTTCTGGTTGGTCTGCATCGTGAGGATCAGGCATTCCTGCGGCACGGCCAGGAATTCCTCCTCGAAGCGGCATTCGTAGACCACCGGCCATTCGACCAGCGCGCTCACTTCGTCGAGCAGCGATTCGGGCATCAGCACCTTGTCGGCGCCGGCCTGTGCGAGCAGGGCGGCGCGGATTTTTTCCTTGCGCGCCTCGCTGTTGGCGATGACCTTGCCTTCGGTCTCCAGCGTCGCCGCGTAGTGCTCGGCGTGCGGAATCGTCAGCGCGCCGCCGTGCGACAGGAAGCGGTGGCCCAGCGTCTCGCGGCCGGCCGCGAGGCCCAGCAGCGTGAGCGGCACCACCTGCTCGCCATGCAGCGCGATCAGCTTGTGGGCCGGCCGCACGAACTGCACGGTGCTGCCGTCGGGCCGCTGGTAGCTCATTAATTTCGGGATCGGCAGCTTGGCGACCGATTCGTCGAGCGCGGCCTGCAAGCCGGCCTGCAGGCTGCTGCCGGCCGCGGTGTAGGTGTAGAAAAAGCTCTCGGCCTTGCCGTCCGCGGCGCGCTCGAGCTGGGCCACGGTGACGTCGGGGAAGCCCAGCGCGGCCAGCTTCTTGGCCAGCGGCGCGGTGCCGTTGCCGCCGGCGTCGAGCGCCACGCTGACCGGCAGGACTTTTTCGCGGATCGATTTATCGGGCGAGGTGGCGCGCACCTTGGTGATGGAGACCGCCAGCCGGCGCGGCGTGGCATACGCGGTGGCGACGCTGTCGGCGTCGAGGAAGTCGCGCGACTTCAGGCCATTGACGATGCCGGCGGCAAAGGCGGCGCCCAGTTTGACCAGCGCTTTCGGCGGCAGTTCTTCGGTCAGCAGTTCGACGAGCAGGGTGTGGTTCATGGTTCGTTTCTTGTCTTAGGCGGCGGCTGCGGCGCGTGGCGCCATCGGGAATCCCAGCTTTTCGCGCGAATCGTAGTAGGCTTGCGCGACCAGGCGCGAGAGCGTGCGCACGCGGCCGATGTAGGCGGCGCGCTCGGTCACCGAGATTGCGCCGCGCGCGTCGAGCATGTTGAAGCTGTGCGAAGCCTTCATGATCTGCTCGTAGGCCGGCAAGGTCAGTTGCAGCTCGATCAGGCGCTTGGCTTCCGATTCGTGGTTGGCGAACTGGGCGAACAGCAGCTCGGTGTTCGCGTGCTCGAAATTGTAGGTCGACTGCTCGACTTCGTTTTGGTGGTAGACGTCGCCATACGACAGGGTCTTCTTGACGCCGTTCTCTTCCCACTCGGTCCACACCAGGTCGTACACGTTCTCGACGCCCTGCAGGTACATCGCCAGGCGCTCGATGCCGTAGGTGATTTCGCCGAGCACCGGCTTGCAGTCGAGGCCGCCTACCTGCTGGAACTAGGTGAACTGGGTCACTTCCATGCCGTTCAGCCAGACTTCCCAGCCGAGGCCCCAGGCGCCCAGCGTCGGGCTTTCCCAGTCGTCCTCGACGAAGCGCACGTCGTTCTGCTTGAGGTCCAGGCCGAGAGCCTCGAGCGAACCGAGATACAGGTCGAGGATGTTTTCCGGCGCCGGCTTGAGCACCACCTGGTACTGGTAGTAGTGCTGCAGGCGGTTCGGGTTCTCGCCGTAGCGGCCGTCCTTGGGGCGGCGCGAGGGCTGCACATAGGCCGCGCGCCACGGCTCGGGCCCGATCGCGCGCAGGAAGGTCCCGGTGTGGAACGTGCCGGCGCCGACTTCCATATCGTAGGGCTGGAGCAGGGCGCAGCCTTGCTTGTCCCAGTAGGTTTGCAGCGTCAGGATAATTTGTTGAAATGTGAGCATCGTGGTGTGGCTCCGCGCACAGGCGGAAGCGGACTTGGTAGGTTTGCCAAAACGACCAATTTTAGCGGTTTTTGGCGGGGCTCTGGGATCGGATGTGGCAATTTAGCGGATTTTTTTGCGATAGGCCCGCCCCGACATCCAGGCCCCCGCCAGCGCCAGCGCGCCCAGCGCCAGGAACAGCAGGTTACCGAAGCGGATATACGGGGTCGTGCCGGCCATGCCCTGCACCGTGGCGGCCAGCGCGCCGCGCTGGTAGAACGGCAGCTGCGCGCGCACCACGCCGCGGCCGTCGATCACCGCGGTGGCGCCGCTGTTGGTCGCGCGCAGCATCGGGCGCCCGGTTTCGAGAGAGCGCATCTGCGAGATCTGCAGGTGCTGGGGAATCGCCACCGATTCGCCGTACCACGCGAGATTCGAGACATTCAGCAGCAGGGTGGCGGGCCGCGCGGCGCTGCGCAGCTGCAGCGCGATCTCTTCGCCGAACGCGTCTTCGTAGCAGACGTACGGCAGCACCAGCTGGTCCTTGACGGCGAACGCCGCCTGTACCGTCGGGCCGCGCGTGAAATCGCCGAGCGGGATATGCATCATGTCGACGAACCAGCGAAAGCCGGTCGGCACGAACTCGCCGAACGGCACCAGATGCTGCTTGTCGAAGCGGTAGGCCTGGCCGCTCGGCGACACGCCCGCCACGCTGTTGGCATAGCGGGTCGGGCTGTCGGCCAGCGGAATGCCGAACATCAGGGTGCTGTTCGAACTGCCGGCAAACGCGGCCAGGCCGGGCAGGTAATCGGGCGGCAGCTCGTGCGGGAAGATCGGCACCGCGGTCTCGGGCGCGGCGATCAGGTCGGCGCGCGCGGCGGTGATCAGCGCGCGGTACAGCGACAGGATGCCGTTCAGGTGCTCGGCGCTGAATTTTTCATCTTGCGCGATATTCCCCTGCAGCAGGCGGACCGAGATCGGCTGGCCTTGCGGGTGGGTCCATTCGATGCCGCGCAGGCCGTAGCCGGCGCCGAGCACCACGCACAGCAGGCCGATCGCCGGCCAGCGCGCGCGCTGGGTCAGCATGGTCACGCAGCCGGCGCACAGCGCGACCAGCACCCCGATGCCATACACGCCGACGATCGGCGCGTAGCCGCCCAGCGGCGCGGCATTGTGGGCATAGCCCGAGGCGGCCCACGGGAAGCCGGTGAACACCCAGCCGCGCATCCATTCCGACACGCCCCAGGTCACCGGCAGCACCAGCAGCAGGAAGCTGGCCACCGGCAGCGACCAGCGCCGCCGCAGCCACGCCGCGGCAAAGGTGGCGAAGGCGCCGAACAAGCCCATGTACACGCCGAGCAGGCCGATCGCCAGCGCCGCCAGCGGGGCCGGCAGGCCGCCGAAGCGGTTCAGCGCGATGTACAGCCAGTGCATGCCGGCCACCGACCAGCCGAAGCCGAAGGCCCAGCCGAGCAGGGTGCCGCGGCGCAGCGAGGTGTCCATGCCGGCCTGGTAGAACAGGAAGGCCAGCGCGGGAATCTGCAGCGGCCACCAGCCGAAGGGCGCAAACGAAAACAGGGTGGCGGCGCCGGCCAGCGCGGCGCACAGCATCGGCCAGGCGGTGCCGCGCGGCGCGCGCGTGGCGGGATCGCGGGCGGCGCCCCTGAAACGACGCAGCATCAATCGTGTTCGTCGTCGGGCAGTGGCAGTTTTTCCACCAGCAGCACGTGGATCTGGCGCGCGTCGGCGCGCAGCACTTCGAAGCGCAGGCCGTCGAAATCGAAGACGTCGCCCTTGTGCGGCATGCGGCCCAGATGCTTGGCCACCAGGCCGCCG
>DASRXO010000867.1:0-2661 GCA_035654095.1 Telluria sp. | reverse complement strand
TGCCAATCCGGCGGCCCGCTGAAAGTCCGACCATGAAAACCCTAGGTGCATTCCTGCTGTGCGGCGTGTTGTGCGGCGCCCGGGCGGCCGAACAACAAGGCAGCTCCGACTTGTCGAGCGCGTCCGAACTGGCGGCCGAAGGCTCGGCGCTGGTGGTGCTTGGCTCGCTGGCGGCGCTGGCCGCGGCGGGCAGCGCGGTGGTGGCGAGCGTCGAGACCGCGGGCGACGCCAGCATGATCGTGCTGGCCGGCGCCTCGCAGGCGGCCGAGGCCACGCTGCGGCTAAGCGGACGGGCGGCGCGCGGCGTCTCGCTGGCGGCGGGCGCATCGGTCGCGGTGGTCGCGCTCTCGAGCGGCTATCTGCTGGTGGCGGCCGGCCAGGTCATCGCCTTCATCCCGAACGAGACCGGCAAGGCGCTGCTGCACCATTCGCGGGTGCGGGGCGGCGCGTGAAGCGGCTGCTGATCGTGCTGTGGCTGGCCTGCTCGCTGGCGCGCGCCGGCACGCCGTGCGAGCCGAAGCCGACCGACGCCGCCAGCTTCGTCAAGGCGATGCAGCTGGCCGAGCGCACCCGCGCGGCGCTGGACGCATCGGGCGCCGAGGTGGCGCTGCTGGCGCGGGTCGGGCAGGACCTGTCGAAGTACGGGCTGCGCTACTCGCACATGGCGTATATATGGCGCGACCATCCGAAGGGACGCTGGCTGGTGGTGCATGAGCTGAACCAATGCGGCACGGCGGAATCGGCGCTGTTCGACGAAGGGCTCGGCAATTTCTTCCTCGACGATTTGTTCGCCTACGAGAGCCGGATCGTGGTGCCGGGTGCGGCGGCGCAGGCGCGCATCGTGGCGATGCTGCGCTCGGGCGCGCCGCTGCGGCTGCACGAAGCGCGCTACAACATGCTGGCCTTCCCGTTCGCGACGGCCTACCAGAATTCGAATCAATGGCTGCTGGAGACCTATGCGGCCGGCGTCAGCGAGTTGCGGATCGACGATCGCGGGCAGGCGCAGGCGTGGCTGAAGCTGGCCGGCTACCGGCCGATCACGGTCGCGATCCCGGCGCTGACGCGGCTGGGCGCGCGCATGTTCCGCGCCAACGTCTCCTTCGACGACCAGCCCTTCGACCGGCGCATGGCGGGGCGGATCGACACGGTGACGGTCGACTCGGTGGTGCGCTTCGTGCGCGAGCGCGACCCCGAGGCCCGCGAAACCACCGTCACCCTCCGCTAAGCCATGGGGTCACGTCTGACATTCGTACATTTCTCCTGCGAAATGTACGAATGTCAGACGTGACCCCACGGCCTTTTTGAGCGCCGCAGGCAGCGCCAATATCACGGTCTTCATTCGCAGATCGCGAAAATTCCTTTCCCACCAACACCAGAAAACCCCACTGGGGTCGCATCTGACATTCGTACATTTCAGGGAGGAAATGTACGAATGTCAGATGTGACCCCATGGTTTTTTGGAAGAAAGGAGGCGGAAGGCGGGGCCGATGGTGAGCACCACCACCACCATTCGCGCCACATGGAATGCGGTGACGATCGGCACGCCCAGATGCAGCACGCGCGCCGTCAGCGCCATCTCGGCGATCCCCCCCGGCGACGTCGCCAGGATCGCGGTCCCCGGATGGATGCCCGCCAGCGCCGCCAGCCCGAGCCCGAAACCGCCCGCCAGCAGCATCGCCAGCAACGCAACCGCCGCCACGCTGGCCAGGTAGCGCGGCGCCGTGTGCACGAACCCCGGCGTAAAACGCGTCCCCAGCGACACGCCGATAAACAGCTGCCCCGCCCGTATCATCCACTCCGGCAGCCGGCTCAAATGAACCCCGCCCGCGGTCAGGGCCAGCGCCATCAGCAACGGCCCGATCACCCACGCGTTCGGAATCTTCAGCCGCTTGCAGCCCAAGGCGCACGCGCTGGTCAACAGCACCAGCAGCGCCAGCGGCCCGTACGCCACCGCCGCCGCACCCGGCACATACAGGTCCAGCCCCGGTCCCAGCCCATGCTCGCTCCAATAGCGGATGCCGAACGGGATCAGCGCCACCACCATCATGATCCGCAGGCTGTGCGCAGCCGCCACCCGCTCGACCGCCGCGCCATGCCGCTCGCCCTGGGTCGCCATCTCGGACGCGCCGCCTACCGCCATCGCAAAGAACGCCGTGCTGCGGTCGGTGCCCGACAGCCGATGCAGCAGCCAGCCCGCCGCCGCGCCCAGCATCAGCGCGAACAGCACGGCCAGCGCGATCCAGCCCGCGTACGAGGCCAGCACAGCCATCACCGGCGCCGTGAAGTACAAACCGAGCGCGGTACCGATCGCCCACTGCCCCGCTTCGCGCAGCTGCACCGGCGCACGCAAGGGCGCGCCCAGCATGCATGCGCCCGCGGTCGCGAACAGCGGTCCGATCATCCACGGCAGCGGCGTGTTCAGCCAGATGCATAGCTGCGCCCCGATCAGGGCAAGCAGCAGCGCCAGGGCCAGCGAGCGCAGCACGATGCGCCGCTCAGAACACCCAGAGTTTATCGGCCGGCATCTGCAGCCAGTAGCTGCCCGGCTCCAGCCGGTGGGCCGAATACGCGCGCAGGCTGATCTCGCCGCGCGTGAACAGGCACTCCCAGCGATCGCCGAGGTACATGCAGGTCAGCAGCGGCAGCGCGAGCGCGTTGTCG
>DASRXO010000866.1:0-3013 GCA_035654095.1 Telluria sp. | reverse complement strand
AGCTGCCAAGCTGTGGTTCGCACGCGGTGGCGCGCTCGCGATTCCCGCCATTCGCGGCGGCGGCGAGCGCGGTGAACAATGGCATCGCGCCGCCATGCGCGAGCATCGCCAGAACTCCTACGACGACTTTATCGCCGTCGCGGAGGATCTGGTCAAGCGCGGCTTCGCGCGTCCCGAGCAGATGGGCATCTTCGGCACGTCGAACGGCGGCCTGCTGGCGGCCACCATCGGGCTGCAACGTCCGGACCTGTTCGGCGCAGTGGTCAGCGATGTACCGCTGATCGACATGCTGCGCTTTCCGAAGATGGGTATGGGGGGCGCGTGGACCGACGAATACGGCGATCCGAGCGTCCCGGCAATGGCACAAGTATTGCAGTCATACTCGCCGCTGCACATCGCCAAGACTGGCGTACAGTATCCGCCCTTCCTGGTCACGGTGGCCACTTCGGATAACCGCGTAGGCCCCGGTCACGCCCGGAAAATGGTGGCCCGCCTGCAGGAACTGGGTTCGCAAGCCTACCTGTATGAGGATGCCGACGGTGGCCACGGGGTCAGCGATCCGCTCGCGCGACCCGACCTGATGGCGTTACGGATGACATTCCTGATCGACACGCTGATGGCAACAAAGCCGTAACCCTGCCGTATTCCGCCATGGTGCCCGGCCTCGAACCGGGCAGCATGATTTTCCATACCTGGTCGAGCCGGCGCGCGCGGGCCGTTCAGGTCCTGCTGGCAACTACCACAACCTGTCCGTCCGGACGTCGCTGGATTTTCAAACCAAACCCGAGTTCGAGTGTACGCAGGAAGGCGTCGACATTGTTCGTCGAGAAAGAGCCGGAAATCTTGATGGACGCAGCGCGTGCGTCACCTGGCGTCATCGGCGTCGCCGCATAGCGGCTCATTTCCTCCAGCGCAAACGAGAGGGGCGTCTCATCGAACGTCACCCTTCCGTGCTGCCAGGCCAGCAACTGCGACATTTTTTCGCTGGTCACTGGAACAATGGCGAAACTCGCCGGGTTGGCGGCCAACGACTGGCCGGCCACGAGCCTGGCCGCCCTGGCAAAGGGGGCGGCATCGGCTTTGCCTTTGCTATCGCCTTGCGAGACTTGCACGATGCCCTCGCTGACGACGACATCTACATCGCCATTGGCCCGGCGGCGTACCGAGAAGCGCGTGCCGACGGCGCGCACCGTCGTCGCCCCCGCCACGACCGTAAATGGGCGGCGCTCGTCCTTCGCCACTTCAAAGTATCCCTCGCCATCCACCAGAACGATCTGACGTTGCAGCGGCTGATAATGGACGATTGCCCTGGACTTCGTGTTGAGCTCGATCTGCGACCCATCGCTCATCGCAAAGCGCTGATGTTGGCCGGCCGCGGTCTGCAAGACGGGGCTCGGGTCGCGCCCTGCATTGAACGGGCCAAACCAGATCGCCAGTGCCGCGACGCTCGCCGCAACACCCCCCGCGGCGGCGCCGCGATATTTCCAGTACGGTCGATTTGCCGCCTGCGCGCCAGCCGCGCTTGCCTGCATGCGGGCCTTTCCCGCAGCGTGCCATAGTTTGGCATGCTGATCGAGCAATTCGCCGTGGCGCGGATCCTGTGCCAGCCAGGCATGCAATTCGGTGTGCTCGTCGGCGCTGAGCTTCGCGCGGTCGATGCGAATAATCCATTGTCGCGCCTGCTCATCGGGTGACGAGGCACGCGAAAACGGTAAGACATCAGCCATTCTCGTCTCCATGTGTAACTTCTAGTGCATTCACGCTGTTCGCGTCCAAATCCATGGTCTCCCGGCAAATCCGCAGCGCCTTGGTCAGATGGCGCTCGATCGTTTTCACGGATATTCCTAATTTTGCACTGATCTCGGCATGACTCAGGTCATCGATTTTCCGTAGCTGGAAGACGTCGAGGCATTTGGGCGGCATGCGCAACATGGCACGCTCGACGCATGCAATCAGATTGCGGTCGATGGCCTGTGCCTCGGGGTCGTTTCTGAAACGGTTCGCATCGAGATGGTAAAGCTCCTCGTACTGCTCGGACGCCCGCGTGGTGCGCTTGCGCAGTTCACTCAAGGCCAGATTCCGTGCCACCGTATAAAGTAGCGCTTCGCTGAATTCCGTGGCGCCGCCGACCTCAGCTGCATAGGCGCGCAAAAACGCTTCCTGCGACACGTCTTCCGCTTCGGCAGTACTGCGCAGGAACCGCTGTACATAACGGACCAGCTTCTTTTGACGATCTTTGTACAGCGCGATGACCTGCATCGTGACGCCTCTACTTTGCGATGGGTTCCCTCCGGCGATTATACATCGCGCCAATCCTGTTAAATCAAGCACTTAGCCGATAAAAATATATCTAATCGAGTGAGTGGGGGGCGGCACCGGGTTGCGCGTTGTAGCAAACGTAAGTGGCTTTGGAGCGCTGTTTTCGCCGATCGCACAGATCGGGCGAGACAGCTGAAAACGCTGAAATAATTTTGAAACAAATGACCGCAAGCAGTGGGGGGACGAGTTTGACGTCGCGTTGTATGGCCAGTGGCGGCGCAGCCACTCGCCATGTCCGCATGGTGTCCACATCCGACATCGCCAGGAGCAAAAATGAAGTCGTCCCCAAGGTTTGCACGTACGAATTGCTGTACCGCGGTTGTTGCCGCATTGGCGCTAACGCTGCCATCACGCTCCTTCGCTCAACAGGTGCAACCGAGCCAATCAGTCAATTTGCCGGGGCAAGCGGCTGTTGACACGCTGCCCAGCGCCACCGAGCAGACGCAGCCCGGGATCGCAACCGTCATGGTCACATCACGCAAATTCACCGAACGGTTGGTGGACGTGCCGATCGCAATCTCGGTGTTCTCGAACGACGACCTGACGCGGCGCGGCGCCGGCAGCATTGCGGACGTATTGCAGACCGTTCCCGGGGTCAGCGTGTACGACGCCGGCTCCGGGGTCAACAAGATCAGCATCCGCGGTATTTCCACTTCATTGGGCGGCAACGAGAACGGCTACTACCTGGACGACC
>DASRXO010000865.1:0-4150 GCA_035654095.1 Telluria sp. | reverse complement strand
CCAGCGCGCGGCCGTCGCCCAGGTCGGTTTTCTTCGCGACCGGCATATTACTGACCGCCATCTCGCTGCCCGGCACCGTCACCTCGAGTGCGAAAGTCGCCTTGTAATTCGGTTCGTCCCACGACGGGATCATGCGGCGCGCGTCCGAGCTCTCGAACTGGGTGTACAGCGCGCGTTTCTTGCCGTTCGGCGTATCGTAATCGAGCGAGAACAGGCCAACCGCCTGCTGGCCGATCACGCCGGTGTAGTCGAGCGCCAGTTTGTAGCTGCCTTTCGCGAGCTGCTGCGGGAAGCGGAAGGTCGCGGTCTGCTCGTCGGCGTTGACGCTCACCGTGGCGCTGGCCGGCGCGCCCTTGCCGCTGGCCGGCGTCAGTACCGCGCTGGCGAACTTGAGGTCGGCCGCGTTGAGCGTGATGCTGTCGGTCGCTTCCAGCACGTTGAGCGTGATGGTGACCTTGGCCGCGAAGCGCGAGGCCTTGGCATCGGGCGTGATCGACACCTCGTAATGGGTCGGGCTGACGCTGCGCGGCAGCTGGGTGGTGGCTTTGGCGGCGGCGACCGGGGCGGCGGCCGGCGCGGCCATCAACGGTGCGGCGGACACGCCCGCCAGTGCGAGTACGGCGGCGGAGATCAGGCTGCGATGCATGGGATACCTTCTTTATATGGATTTGTACGTACGTTGGCAAATGGACGCTGCTCGTGACATAGCCCGATCCGCAATCTAAAGCGAAAGTACCGCCCTGTCAACGCGAGCGTACCGCCTGCCGCGTGCCTGCAAGGCTGCGCTGCGCCGGGGCCGATCAGGCGATGCGCTTGTACCAGGGCTGGTGCGGAAAGACCTGCTGGTAGCTGGCGGCCAGCGCATCGCCGGCGTCGAACTCGCGGTCGATGCACAGCGCGCCGAAGCGCGCCAGGCTGTCGTGGAACAGGCGCAGCACGCGCTGGCGCAGCGGCGGCCCGAAGTCGGGCAGGGCGCGCCGGCAGATAATCATCTGGAATTCATTGAACGAGGCGTCGGTCACCAGGTTGTACTGGGCCCAGCTGATGCGCGCGCGCAGGTGCGGCAGCAGTACCGCGCGCCGGCCCTTGATGTCGAAGTAGTCGGACAGGCGGCCGACGCCGCCGCTCTTCAGGTAGTTCTCCTGGTACTCCTCCATGCGCTCCATCGGCAGCGAACCGGCGGCCGCTTCGGCCAGCAGTTCCTCGTTGGCGACGGTCGCATGGATTTCGGTGCGCTGGTGCAGCCGCTCCTCGGCCAGCAGGATCGCCAGCGACCACGCTTCCTCGGCGCCCGCGCATTCGGCCAGCCAGACCTTGGGCACGGCCGAGGCGCGCAGGCAGGACGCCAGCACGATGCGCAGCTCGCGTGCCTGCTCCGGGTCGTCGAACAGGCGGCCCGGCTGTACGCTGAAGGCGCGCAGCAGCGCCGCGCCGGCTTGCGGCTGGTGCAGCACGCTGTCCTGCAGCGACGACACGGTCGACAGGCCGTTCGCCTGCATCAGCGCATGCAGCGTACGCCGCACGGCGGGCCGTTCGTAGCCGCGGAAATCGAAGCCGTAGCGCTGGAACAGGGCTTCCAGCAGCAGCTCGATCTCCAGCTCCTCGGTGGCCGGGGTGGTTTCCACTGCCCGGTAGGCGGTCAATGCAGCCACACCCGCATCAGCGACAGCAGCTGGGCCACGTCCACCGGCTTGGTGATGTAGTCGGAGGCACCGGCGGCGATGCACTTGTCGCGGTCGCCCTTCATCGCCTTGGCGGTCAGCGTGATGATCGGCAGCGACTTGAATTTCGGGATGCGGCGGATCGCCCGCATCGTGTCGTAGCCGTCCATCTCCGGCATCATGATGTCCATCAGGACGATCTCGATGGTCGGGTCCTTCTCCAGCACCTCGATGCCGTCGCGCCCGTTCTCGGCGAACGAGACCTGCATCTGCTGGCGCTCGAGCAGCGAGGACAGGGCGAAGATGTTGCGCAGGTCGTCGTCGACGATCAGCACCTTGCGCCCGGCCAGCCCGCCGTCGGCCGCGTGGATCTCTTCGAGCATGCGGCGCTGCAGTTCGGGCAAGCTGGCGTGCGAGCGGTGCAGGAACAGCGCGGTCTCGTCGAGCAGGCGTTCGGGCGAGCGCGCATCCTTGATCACGATGGTCTTGGCGTAGCGCTTCAGTTTCGTGACTTCCTTGCGGTTTAGCTCCTTGGCGGTGTAGATCACGATCGGCAGGTCGCGCAGCGTCTGGTCCTTGCCGATCACGTCGAGCAGGTCGAAGCCGCTGATGTCGGGCAGGGTCAGGTCCAGCACCATGCAGTCGAAGTGCGAGCCGCGCAGCGCTTCGAGCGCCGCGGCGCCGTTTTCGACCGCCACGATGCGCAGGTCGGTATCGCCGATCAGCGACACGATCGCATCGCGCTGCATCTTCTCGTCATCCACCACCAGCAGGCTGCGTTTGCCGCCCAACAGGAATTTCTGGATGCGGGTGAACTCTTCCTGCAGCGCCTCGCGGCTCACCGGCTTGTTGATGTAGGAGATCGCGCCCTGGCGCAGCGCGCGCTCGCGCTCGCGCAGGCTGGACATCACGTGCACCGGAATGTGGCGCGTGCTCGGGTCGCGCTTGAGGCGGTCGAGCACCGTGAAGCCATCGATGTCGGGCAGGTCGAGGTCGAGCAGGATCGCCGACGGCAGGTAGTCGCGCGCCAGCGACAGCGCCGAGTCGCCGCGATCCGTGACGATGGCCTTGAAGTTCTTCTCGCGCGCGAATTCGAGCACCACCTTGGCGAAGCGCTCGTCGTCCTCGATGATCAGCACCGACGGGTCGCCCGGGGCGATTAGGCCGCGGTCGTCGAGCATGGAACCATACTCGATCAGTTGCGGCGCCTCGTCGCCGTTGGCGACAGGGTCGAGCGCGCTCTCGTCCTGCGCGCTGCTGGCGTACACCACGTGCTGGGGCGGCGCCAGGCGGGCCGGCTGCGGCTGGCGCGCCTGGTCGTAGTTGATGAAGCCGGCCCGGTTGTAAGGCAGGAACAGGGTGAAGGTGGAGCCGGCGCTGACCACCGATTCGACCCGGATCTCGCCGCCCAGCAGGCGCGCCAGTTCGCGCGAGATCGACAGGCCAAGGCCGGTGCCGCCGTACTTGCGGGCGGTCGAGCCGTCGGCCTGCTGGAACGCTTCGAAGATCAGCTGCAGCTTGTCGGCCGCGATGCCGACGCCGGTGTCCTTGACCGCGAACGCCAGCACCGCATCGGCGTGCACCAGGTTCGGATGGTCGCTGGTCCAGCCGCTGGTGACCAGGCCGATTTCCAGCGCCACCTGGCCGTGGCTGGTGAACTTGAAGGCGTTCGACAGCAGGTTCTTGAGCACCTGCTGCAGGCGCGTGGTGTCGGTCATCACCGCGGTCGGCAGGGTCTCCGCCAGTTCCACCGTGAAGCCGAGGTGCTTGGCTTCGGCCATGTGGCGGAAGGTGCGGTCCACATAATTGCGCAGGTTGTTGAAGCGGTACTCCGACACGTCCAGCGTGACGGTGCCCGACTCGATCTTCGACAGGTCGAGGATGTCGTTGATCAGCGTGAGCAGGTCGGAGCCGGAGCCGTGGATGGTGCGCGCGAATTCCACCTGCTTGCCCGACAGGTTGCCCTCGGGGTTGTCCGACAGCTGCTGCGCGAGGATCAGCAGGGAGTTGAGCGGGGTGCGCAGCTCGTGCGACATATTCGCCAGGAACTCGGACTTGTACTTGGACGACAGCGCCAGCTGGGTCGCCTTTTCCTCCAGCGCCAGCTTGGCTTGCTCCACCTCGCGGTTCTTGCGCTCGACCTCGATGTTCTGCTCGGACAGCAGGCGCGCCTTCTCGGCCAGCTCCTGGTTGGTCTGCTGCAGTTCCTGCGCCAGCGACTGCGACTGGGTCAGCAGCGACTCGGTGCGGCTGTTCGCCTCGATCGTGTTGAGCACCACGCCGATCGATTCCATCAGCTGGTCGAGGAAGGACAGGTGGGTCTCGGTGAAGCGGTCGAGCGAGGCGATCTCGATCACCGCCTTGACCTCGTCCTCGAACAGCGCCGGCAGGATGTTGACGTTGACCGGCGGGGCATGGCCGAGGCCGGAGCCGATCCGGACGAAGTCGCCGGGGACGCCCTCCAGCAGGATCGGGCGCTTGTCCGCCGC
>DASRXO010000864.1:0-2087 GCA_035654095.1 Telluria sp. | reverse complement strand
CATCGTGCAAGAGGCGCTCAACAACATCGCCAAGTATGCGCATGCGCGCCAGGTCATCATCCACCTCGCGCGCGAAGAGGGCGGCCTGGTGCTCGAAATCGTCGACGACGGCGTGGGCATCGATCTCGACGCCGCCACCCGGCCGAAGTCGCATGGCTTGCTGGGCATGCGCGAACGCGCCTTACTGCTGGGCGGCACCCTGAAAGTCCAGCGCGGCGTCAACCAGGTCGGCACCTGCGTCGAAGCCTTCCTGCCCTTGCAGGCGGCCCAGGCCGACGTTGCCGCGACGCCGGTCCCGGCTGGACTCAGCGCGCCACATCCATCAGCAGGCGGTCATACTCCGTCTTTGCCACCTTATAGCATTCCCCCGCATACGCCTCAAGACCTTGACGGTCAATTACAGTGATATTGCCGCGGCGGTATTGGATCAGCCCGTCGTCCTGCAGCTTGCCGGCGGCCGCGGTGATGCTCTCGCGCCGCACGCCGAGCATGATGGAAATCAGTTCCTGGGTCACCTTCAACTCGTTGGTCGGCGAGCGGTCGAGGCGGTCGAGCAGCCAGCGGCACAGCTTTTGTTCGATCGAGCTGTGGCGCCCGCCGACCGCGTTCTGCGCCATCTGGGCGAACAGGGCGTTGGTGTAACGCATCAGCAACTGGGGCAGGGCGCCGCCCTGGTTGAAGGCGTCGCGCAGGTACTGGGTCTTGAGGCGGTAGCCATAGCCGGCGCTCTGCACCACCGCGCTGCACATGGCGCGCTCGCCCATGAACAGCGACACGCCGACCACGCCTTCGTGGCCGACCACCGCGATTTCGGTGGTGGCGCCGTCTTCCATCACATACAGCAGGGAGACGATGGCGGTGGTGGGGAAATACACATTTTCCAGCTTGCTGCCGTACTCAAACAGTTCTTTGCCGAAGGGCAGGGCCACCAGTTCCAGGTGTTCGAACAGCGACTCGAGGTCTTGGCGCGGCAGCGCGCCTAGCAATTCATTCTGCTGGGTGCCGCTGTAGCTGATCACGGGGCGGGACGACGCAACTTTGAATTCCTCCGCGCTGGCAGGAATCTGGCTTACCGAAGGCGCCTTGTGCGCGGTACCACCAAGTTGGTTGTTATTCATGTTCTATTTCCTCATCTCTAACGTGACATCAAGGGCAGAGCCGCAAGGGGTTGCGGCCTGCGATGTGTGTACATTAAAGCTATAGTCCGTTGGCGAACATAAGATTAGCAGTCGCCCCCATGTAGGCTGTGTGCATGATTCTTTGTCGGCCCAGTCCTACTGGGAGAATGGGGCGAAATACCGCATAATGCAGTTTCACTAGCAGCCGCAGAGAGCCCATGCACGTACTTTTGGTGGAAGACGACGCCGTCCTGGCCGACGGCCTGAGCCGCATCCTGCAGGGCCACGGCATGCTGGTCGAGGTGGTCGGCAACGGCACCCAGGCCGACCAGGTGCTGCAGCGCGCCGAGGTGGCGGTGGCGGTGCTCGACATCGGCCTGCCCGGCATCGACGGCTTCGAGGTGGTGCGCCGCCTGCGCGCCCGCGGCAGCGCGATCCCGGTGCTGCTGTTGACCGCGCGCGACGCGGTGGAAGACCGCGTGCGCGGCCTCGAAATCGGGGCCGACGACTACCTCGTCAAGCCCTTCGCCACGGCCGAGCTGGTGGCGCGCATCAAGGCGCTGGCGCGGCGCAACACCCCCAAGCCGGCCGTGCTCAGCCTCGGCGACCTGACCCTCGACACCGCCGGCAAGCGCGCCCGCATCAAGGAGCGCGTGATCGACCTTTCGGTGCGCGAATGGGCGGTGCTCGAATACCTGCTGCAGCACGGCACCCGGGTGGTGTCCAAGCAGCAGATCATCGACGCCATCCTGCCCTGGGGCGAGGACCTGACCCTGAACGCGGTCGAAGTCTACGTCTCGCGCCTGCGCCTGAAGATCGCCGACGCCGGCATCACGATCCGCACCATCCGCGGCTTCGGCTACCTGCTCGAACCGAGCACATGACCAGCATCCGCCTGCGCTTGCTGAAGTGGCTGATCGGTCCCATCCTGCTGATCAACCTGGCCGGCGCCAGCCTGACCTACCTGCT
>DASRXO010000863.1:0-4706 GCA_035654095.1 Telluria sp. | reverse complement strand
ATAGCCCTGTACAGCCCGGCGATCGACCAGGTGGTGCCGGTCAGCTCGACCCGCGCGGCCGAACTGACCAAGCTGCTCGAAAACATCCACCGCGCGGTCAACATCGGCCTGGTCAACGAGATGAAGATCATCGCCGACAAGATGGACATCGACATCCATGAGGTGATCCGCGCCGCCGCCACCAAGCCGTTCGGCTTCACCCCCTACTATCCCGGACCGGGGCTCGGCGGGCATTGCATCCCGATCGACCCGTTCTACCTGACCTGGAAGGCGCGCCAGTACGGCCTGCATACCCGCTTCATCGAACTGGCCGGCGAGATCAACAGCGACATGCCGCAGTGGGTGGTCGGCAAGCTGGCCGAGGCCCTGAACCAGCGTGCGCGCTCGGTCAAGGGCAGCCGCGTGCTGGTGCTCGGCATCGCCTACAAGAAGAACGTGGAAGACATGCGCGAATCGCCCTCGGTCGAACTGATGGAGATCTTGCGCGGCAAGGGCGCGCTGGTCGACTACTCCGACCCGCACGTGCCGGCCTTCCCCGTCATGCGCGAGCACAGCTTCGACTTGCGCAGCGTGGAGCTGACTCCCGCCACGCTCGCCTCTTACGACGTGGTGCTGCTGGCCACCAGCCACAGCGCCTTCGACTACGCGCTGATCCAGCAGCACGCCAGCCTGATCGTCGATACCCGCGGGGTCTACCTGGACCGCTTGCCGAATGTCGTCAAAGCCTGACCTTACCGAGGAACCATCATGCGCAACTTCGCCCCCGCCGTGACCGGACGCCGCATCCGCTTCGCCCTGGTCGGCTGCGGCCGCATCGCCGGCAACCATTTCGGCGCCATCCGCCAGCACGCCGAGCGCTGCGAACTGGTCGGCGTCTGCGACATCGATCCGCGCGCGCTGGCCGAGGCGGCCGGCAACACCGGCGCCACGCCCTACGCCAGCCTCACCGAGATGCTGGCCGGCTGCGACGCCGACGCCGTGATCGTCGCCACGCCCTCCGGCCTGCATCCCGAGCACGCGGTGCAGATCGCGCGCGCCGGCCGCCACGTGATCACCGAAAAGCCGATGGCCACCCGCTGGGAAGACGGCAAGCGCATGGTCGGCGCCTGCGACACCGCCGGGGTACGCATGTTCGTGGTCAAGCAGAACCGCCGCAACGCCACCCTGCAGCTGCTCAAGAGCGCGGTCGACAAGAAGCGCTTTGGCCGCATCTACATGGTCAACCTGAACGTGTTCTGGACCCGCCCGGCCGACTACTACAACAGCGCCAAGTGGCGCGGCACCTGGGAGTACGACGGCGGCGCCTTCATGAACCAGGCCAGCCACTACGTCGACCTGATCGACTGGATCGTCGGCCCGGTCGAGAGCCTGCAGGCCTACACCGCCACCCTGGCGCGCGACATCGAGGTGGAAGACACCGGCGTCATCAGCCTGCGCTGGCGCAACGGCGCGCTCGGTTCGATGAACGTGACGATGCTGACCTATCCGCGCAACCTCGAGGGCAGCATCACCATCCTCGGCGAGACCGGCACCGTGCGCATCGGCGGGGTGGCCGTCAACGAAGTGCAGCAATGGGAATTCGCCAGCCCGGACGACGACGACCTGAAGGTCAAGGACGCCAGCTACCAGACCACTTCGGTGTACGGCTTCGGCCATCCGCTCTACTACGACAACGTGATCAAGGTCTTGCGCGGCGAGGCCGAAGCCGAGACCGACGGCCGCGAAGGCCTGAAGTCGCTCGAGGTGCTGATCGCGGCCTACATGTCGGCGCGCGACGGCAAGCGCGTGGCGCTGCCGCTGGAGTATTGAGCATGGACCAGGCGATCCATCCCTCGGCCATCGTCGACGACGGCGCGCGGCTCGGCGCCGGCACCCGGGTCTGGCACTTCGCCCACGTGTGCACCGGCGCGCGTATCGGCGCCGCCTGCTCGCTTGGGCAGAACGTGTTTGTCGGTAACGACGTGCTGATCGGCGACAAGGTCAAGATCCAGAACAACGTGTCGGTGTACGACGCCGTCACCATCGAGGACGAGGTGTTCTGCGGCCCCAGCATGGTGTTCACCAATGTCTACAACCCGCGTGCGGCGGTGGTGCGCAAGGACGCGTACCGGCGCACCCTGGTGCGGCGCGGCGCCACCATCGGCGCCAACGCCACCATCGTGTGCGGCGTGACGATCGGCGAATACGCCTTCGTCGCGGCGGGCGCCGTGATCAACCGCGACGTGCCCGACTTCGCGCTGATGGCCGGCGTGCCGGCGCGCCAGATCGGCTGGATGAGCCGCTTCGGCGAGCGCCTGCCGCTGCGCCTGCGCGGCGGCGGCGAGGCGGTCTGCCGCCACACCGGCGACACCTACCTCGTGCTCGATGGCGTGTGCATGCTGCTGCCCGCCATCACCCCTCCCTGACCTGACCGGAAGCGACCATGGAATTCATCGACCTCAAAGCGCAGTACCAGGCCTCGCGCGAGCACATCGACGCCCGCATCCAGGCGGTGCTCGACCACGGCCAGTACATCATGGGCCCGGAAGTGGCCGAACTCGAAGGCCGGCTGGCCGCCTACACCGGCGCGCGCCACTGCATCACGGTGGCCTCCGGCACCGAGGCGCTGATCATCTCGCTGATGGCGCTGGGCATCGGGCCGGGCGACGAAGTGATCACCACGCCGTTCTCCTTCATCGCCACCGCCGAAGCCATCGTGCTGCTGGGCGCGACCCCGGTGTTCGCCGACATCGACCCGGCCACCTGCAATATCGACCCCGGCCAGATCGAAGCGCAGATCACGGAGCGCACCCGCGCCATCATGCCGGTATCGCTGTATGGTCAGCCGGCCGACATGGAAGAAATCAATCTGATCGCACGGCGCCACGATGTGCCCGTGATCGAGGACGCGGCCCAGAGTTTCGGCGCCGACTACCGCGGCGTGAAGAGCTGCAAGCTGTCGACCATCGGCTGCACCAGCTTCTTCCCCAGCAAGCCGCTCGGCTGCTATGGCGACGGCGGCGCGATCTTCACCAGCGACGACCGGCTGGCCGCGGCGATGCGCGAGATCCGCGTGCACGGGCAGTCGCGCCGCTATGTCCACACGCGGATCGGTGTGGGCGGCCGCATGGACACGCTGCAATGCGCGGTGGTGCTCGCCAAGCTCGAGCGCTTCGACTGGGAGTGCGAACAGCGCGCGCTGGCCGCCGCCCGCTACGACCGGCTGTTCTCGGGCCGCCTCAACCTGGTCGCGCGCAGGCAGGACCGCGGCAGCGTGGTCGCCCAGTACACCGTGGTGCTCGACGAGCGCGACCGGATCCAGGCGCTGCTGCATGCGGCCGGCATCCCGACCGCGGTGCACTACCCGGTGCCCATGCATCTGCAGCCGGCCTACGCCCACTTGTCGCGCCCCGACAGCTGCCCGGTCGCGGTCGAGAAGGCCGCCAAGGTGATGAGCCTGCCGATGGGCCCCTACCTCGACGCCGCGTCCCAGCAACTGGTCGCGGTCACCCTGCTGGGCGCGGCCGGCCTGGCCTTGCCCGGCCGCGCCGAGCTGGCCGACGCCGCGCCATGAAACGGCCGCTGCCGCCCTTCTGGCAGCACGTGTTCACGGTGCTGGGCGGCGCGCTGGGCGCGCAAGCCCTGCCGCTGCTGGCCGCACCGCTGATCACGCGGCTCTGCACGCCGGCCGAAATGGGGGCGTTCGGCGTCTGGTTCGGGGTGATCGCGGTGGCCGCCATCGGCGCCACCCTGCGCATGGAAACGGCGATGATCCTCGACCACGGCGCCGCGCCGCAGCGCACCTGCTTCCGCGTGGTGGCCCACAGCGCCACCGTGCTGGCGCTCGGCATGACGCTGTGCGCCGCGGCCGCGCGCGCGCTCGGGGTGCCGGTGGCGCGCGACATGTCGTGGTTCGGCCTGCTCACGGTCGGCCTCGGCACCTGGCTGACCGCCTACATGCAGACCACCCTGGCCTACGCCACCTCGCGCAGCGCCTTCGGCAAGGCGGCCAAGGCCAAGGTGTGGGGCGCGGCCACCATCGCCGCGGCCCAGGTCGCATTGCTGCTGGCCGGCGCCGGCGGTGCGGCGCTGCTGGCCGGCCACCTGGCCGGTTTGCTGGCCGGACTGGTGGCAGCCCATGTGCTGCTGGCGCCGCCCGTGCCGCGCCTGCGCTTGCGGCTCGACCGCGAACAGCGCGCCTACCTGCTGCGGCACCAAAATTTCTGGCGTTTTTCGCTGCCCTCCAACCTGCTCAACGCGCTGGTCGGGCAATTGCCGCTGTTTATGATCGGGGCGAAACATGGGGCGCTGGCCGCCGGCCTGTTCGCCCTCACCCAGCGCGTGCTGGCCGCGCCGATTTCGCTGCTGGCGGCCTCGGTGCTCGAGGTGTTCAAGCGCCAGTCGGTGCACGACTTCCAGACCCTGGGCAATTGCAAGCAGGCTTACCGCTACACCTTCAAGGCCTTGCTGCTGCTGGGGATGGGACCGTCGCTGGTGCTGTTCCTGTTCTCGCCCCCGCTGTTCGCACTGGCGTTCGGCGAAGCGTGGCGGCCGGCCGGCGAGCTGGCGCAAATCCTCGCGCCGCTGTACTTCCTCAACTTCATCGCCAGCCCGCTCAGCTATGTGTTCTTCGTCGCCGGCAAGCAAAAGATCGAGCTGGCCTGGCAGGTCGCGCTGTTCGGCATGACGCTGGCCGTATTCGCCGCGCCCGCCACCTTGCGCCAAAG
>DASRXO010000862.1:0-10099 GCA_035654095.1 Telluria sp. | reverse complement strand
CGGCGAAGCTGATCAGGCCGGGATCCATGGTGGTGTCGAGCGCGACCCGCTGCTCGCCGCCGGAGGCGATGTCGATGCCGTCGACCAGGCCGGCCATGTGCTGGACCACGGCCGGCATCGGGTTCGCCTTCATCGCGTAATGCAGGTGGACTTCGGGCGGCAGGTGGCGCCGCAGCAGGGCCACGCGCTCGCTCAGTTTGGCGCGGTCGTAGGCGTAGAACGGGGTGCTGCCGACGCGCTCTGCGAGCCGGGTGAGGGGCATGCCGCCGATCCGCAGGCAGTCGTCGACGACCTCGAACTGCACCAGCGGCGCATGCTGGGGGCGCGGGGCGCTCATTGGGTGTTTTCCATGAAGGTGTGTTCGAATTGCGTGCTCAGCAGCTTGCGGTCGATCTTGCCGTTCGGGTTGCGCGGCAGGCTGGCCTCGGCCATCACGACCTTGGCCGGCAGCATGTAGGCCGGCAGGTGCGGCTTGCAGGCGGCCAGCAGTTCGGCCGCGGTGATCGGCATGCCCTGTTTCGCGTAGGCGATCACGACGATGGCCTGGCCCAGCGCCGGATGGCTGACGCCGATCGCGGCCGCTTCGGCGATGTGCTCGCGCGCATACACGACTTCCTCGACCTCGCTCGGGCTGACGCGGTAGCCCGAGGTCTTGATCATCTCGTCGTTGCGGCTGATGAAGTAGAGGAAGCCTTCCTCGTCCTTGCGCACGGTGTCGCCCGACCACACCGCCATCTCGGTCAGCGGCAGGCCGTGGTGGATAGCGACCACCGGCTTGAAGCGTTCGGCGGTTTTCACGCGGTCGTTCCAGTAGCCGAGCGAGACCAGCGCGCCGCGGTGCACCAGCTCGCCCGGTTCGCCGGGCTCGCATTCGCTGCCGTCCGGACGCAACACCATCACCTCGGCGTTCGGGATCGCCTTGCCCATCGAATCGGGGCGGCGGTCGAGTTCGGCCGGCGGCAAATAGGTGGAGCGGAAGGCTTCGGTCAGGCCGTACATCAGGAAGGGCTTGGCGTTCGGCAGCACGGCGCGCAGGGCGTCGAGCGTGGGGCGCTGCATCGCGCCGCCCGAGTTGGTCAGGTAGCGCAGCGTGCAGTCGGCCGGCCACGGCAGCCCCGCGATCTGGATCCACAGCGGCGGCACCGCGGCCAGGCCGGTGATGCGCTCGGCCTCCACGGCTTTCAGGATGTCGCGCGGCAGCAGGTGGTTGATCAGCACCACGGCGGCGCCCACGCTGAAGGCGGTGGTCAACTGGCTCAGGCCGTAGTCGAAGCTCAGCGGCAGCACCGACAGGATGCGGTCTTCCGGCGTGTTCTCGAGATAGCTGGTGACGCTGTTGGCGCCGGCCACCATGTTGCGGTGCGACAGCACCACGCCCTTCGGCTTGCCGGTGCTGCCCGAGGTGTAGAGGATGGCGGCCATGTCGGCGTCGATCGCGCGGTGCGGGGCGCCCACGGCGTGATCGCCGGCAAGCAGCGCGGCATCCCATGCCACGACCCGGAGTCGGCCGACAACGGGCAAGTCGCCGGCGCCGGTCACGATCACCGTCTGCAGGTCGGGACAGCCGGCTAGGGCATCGGCCAGCAGGCGCAGGCGATCGACGGAGGTGACGAGAACGCGCACATTGCAATCGCCCAAGATATAGGCGACCTGCTCCTGCTTGAGCAAGGGATTGACGGGCACAAAAGTCGCTCCGGCCGCGGCGGCGCCAAACATCGCCACCACGTTCTCGATACGCTTCTCGAGATAGACTGCGACGCGTTCCCCGCGCCCAAGGCCGTCGGCCAGGAATGCCTGAGCGGCGCGGCGCACCGCGGCCGAAAGTGTTGCGTAATCCAGACGCTGGCTACCGTACACCAAGGCCTCGGCATGCGGCGTCCGGGTCGCCGAACGGAATATGAATTCGTGAATCAGCTTGCTCATCAAAACCTTATTTTTCAAGACGCCGGATGCCGTTCGCCCATGACAGCATGAGGCCGCACGCGGGCTGCACCGGCTGAAGCGTCACGCTTGCAAACGACGTGGCCAGAGAGTTAAGGGGGAAACTCGAATAATATTAACATTTTATCATTCCGTGTATCCAATGAAAAATATTTATTGGCACCACCAAATGTTCCGCGCGTAGACAAAATGCGCTATCGTTCGCCAGTTGAGGTACATTCTAGCGGGAAAAAGCTCTGTAGAACACGCAAGTATGCAGATGGCGGTAGGATCACGACAAGCGTTCCTAAAATACAACCTGATCACTCACATCCATTACCCGGAACACCAATGAGAGACGTCATTATCACCTTGATCGTGTTGGCTTCGCTGCCCTACACCCTCAAGCGCCCTTACATCGGCGTGCTGATGTGGGTCTGGATCAGCGTCATGAACCCGCACCGGCTGAGCTGGGGGTTTGCCTATAACTTCCCGTTCGCGGCCATCATCGCCGCCACCACCTTGATTGCCGTGTTTTTGGAAAAGGGCGAGAAAAAGTTGCCGATGACCCCGGTGGTAATCACCCTGCTCTGCTTTACCGGATGGATGGCGGTCACCACCGTCTTCGCATTCTTTCCGGCACCCTCCTATGAGATGCTGACCCGCGTTGCCAAAATCATGCTAATGACTTGCGTCACCATGATGGTGGTGCGCGACAAGCGCCAGCTTCACCTGCTGATCTGGACGCTGGTAGGGTCGCTTGGCTATTACGGCATCAAAGGCGGCCTGTTCACCATCATAAGCGGAGGCAACTTCAGGGTGTGGGGACCGGAAGGTACCTATATCGAAGGCAATAATGAAGTGGCGCTGGCGCTGATCGCGATTATCCCGATTATCTATTACCTGTTTCTGGTCCAAGCCAACAAGTGGGTGCGTTACGGCTGTGCGGCCGCGGCGATCCTATGCTGCGTCTCCGCGCTTGGTTCGTATTCGCGTGGCGCGCTGTTGGGCATCAGCGCGATGGTGCTGTTCCTGTGGGTGAAAAGCCCGAAGAAAATGGCGCTCGGCCTGGCCATGCTGGTCATCATTCCAACCGCCATCGCATTCATGCCCGCCAAATGGTCGGAGCGCATGAACACGGTCAAGGAGTACAAGGAAGATGACTCCGCCATGGGCCGGATCAACGCGTGGGCGATGGCTTTCCATCTGGCGTCCGACCGGCCGCTGACGGGCGGCGGCTTTGCAATTTACGATGCCAAGACGTTTGCCCGCTACGCTCCGGTCCCCGAGGATGTCCATGCCGCCCACAGCCTGTATTTCCAGGCCCTGGGCGAGCACGGCTTCGTCGGACTCGGCCTGTATTTGCTGCTGGGTCTGTTGTCATGGCGAACCGGATCGCGAGTCATCAAGCACGCGGCCAAGCGTCCCCATCTGAAATGGGCCGGCGTCCTCGCGACCATGCTGCACGTTAGCATGATCGGTTTTGGAGTAGGCGGCGCTTTCCTCAGCCTCCTCTATTTCGACGTTCCGTACTATCTGATGGCGATCATGGTCATCACCGGCGTGATCGTGGAGCGCGAGGTGGCGGCCGAAGCGGCCGCGGCAAAACACCCCAGGCGCGACGCCGACCGCGCGCCAATGCTGGCGACCTCGTCATCCAAGTAACCCACCGATTCCATGGCCACCATCCGCTCCCCCCTCGCCTCGCCGTCGCCAGCCGGCGCAACCCTGCCGTCGCTGGCCTGCCGCGCGCTGGCCGGCGCGGTCTCGCTCAGCCACCTGCGCAAGCGACTGTCGATCCTGATCTATCATCGCGTGCTGCCGCAGCCCGACCCGCTGTTCCCCGCGGAACCCGACGCGCTCCGCTTCGACCAGCAGCTTGGCTACCTCAAGCAAGCCTTCAACATCATCCCGCTCGGCGAAGCAGTGCGCGGCTTGCGCCACAATTGCTTACCGCCACGCGCCGCTTGCATCACCTTCGACGACGGCTATGCCGACAACGCCGAGGTGGCCCTGCCGATCCTGAAGCTGCACGGCGTCAGCGCATGCTTTTTTGTCGCCACCGGCTTCCTCAACGGCGGACGGATGTGGAACGACACGGTCATCGAACTGGTGCGCCACGCGCCCGACCATATCGACCTGGACAGCCTGAAACTGGGCCAGTTCACGCTCGACAGCATACCCAAGCGCCAAGCGGCGATTGCTGCGCTGCTCGGCGCGCTCAAGTACCTTCCGCCGGATGCGCGCCAGGCCCAGGTCGACGCGATCGGCGCGCTGCTGGGCGTCGCCGTGCGCCGCGATTTGATGATGAGCGATGAGCAGGTGCGCCGGTTGCACCGGGCCGGCATGGAAATCGGCGGCCATACCGTCAACCATCCCATCGTCGCGCGCCTCCCGCCCAGCGCCGCACGCACCGAAATCGCCGACGGCAAATACGCGCTCGAGCAGCTACTTGGCGAGCCCATCCGCCTGTTTGCCTACCCCAACGGCAAACCGGGGCAGGACTACCAGGCCGAGCATGTGGCCATGGTCAGGGGCATGGGTTTCGAGGCCGCGGTCAGTACCGCATGGGGCGCCGCGCGATCCGGAAGCGACTTGTTCCAGCTGCCGCGTTTTACGCCATGGGATCGCACGCCGTTGCGCTTCACGCTAAGGATGATGCGCAATCTGGCGCGAAACGGCGAAACGGTTTAGACCTCGACCAACGATAGGCCGGCAGGTATACTGACGATGTCGAAATGAAAACAATCGCGTCTTGGTGGCGCGGCAACAGGAGTCCGATGGCAAGTCCCGACATGAGCTGCTCGATCACCGGCGTTGGCGCACCACAGGCGTTGAGCGAGCCCGCGCCGCTCAGCGATTATCCGCGCGCCCTGGTGCCGACCCATCCCGTGCTGTCGCTGGCGGCTTTCCTGCGCGGCCCGGGCCCGCGCATCGCCTCGGTGCTCGATGCGCCGGCGCGCCGTTTCGTTACCAGCGGCCGGGTGGCGATCGCGCACGCGCTGCGCCTGATGAAGATCGGGCCCGGCGATTCGGTGCTGGTGCCGGCCTACCATTGCGCGTCGATGATCGAGCCGGTGGTCTGGTCCGGCGCCACCCCGGTGTTCTACCAGGTCAATGGCGACACCTCGATCAACCTCGACGACGTTGCGGCCAAACTGGACGGAACGACCAAGGCTATCCTCGCCGCCAATTACTTCGGCTTTCCGCAAGACCTGCCCGCGATCCGCAGCTTCTGCGATGCCCACGGCTTGATGATGCTCGAGGATTGCGCCCATTGCTTCCTCGGCGAGTACGACGGCGTTCCGGTCGGATCGTACGGCGACTATGCGATCGCCAGCAGCATGAAATTTTTCCCGATTTACGAGGGCGGCTGCCTGGTCTCGGCGCATCATTCGCTCGACGCGGTCGAACTGCACTCTGCCGGCATTGGCTTCGAGGCCAAAGCGGCGCTTAACAGCCTGGAGGCTAGCTTTGCCTATCACCGCTTAAGCCTGGTCAAGGCCCTGCTCTGGCTGCCGATCACGCTCAAGGATGTCTTGTGGGGCCAGATCAAGGCGCGCAAGGGACAGGTCGGGCCTTCGTTCTCGCCGGGCTCGTCCGATGGCGGCTTCAGCTTCGACCCGGCATGGCTGGACAAGCGCTCGTCGCGTTTTTCGCGTCTCATGCTCAGCCTCATTTCGCATCGCCAGATGGGCCGGCGCCGGCGCCAACATTACCTCAAGCTGGAAGCTGCCCTGGCCGGACTGCCCGGCTGCCGGCCCTTGTTCGCGGCCTTGCCGGACGGCGTGTTCCCTTGGGTGTTCCCGCTGCAAACCGACAACCCGCAGGCGATTTTCACGACGCTCAAGAACCAGGGCGTGCCCATCATCCGCTTTGGCGAATACCTGTGGCCGGGCGTCGATGCCAGCGTCTGCCCGGCCAGCGTCGACATGTCGCGCCGGGTCATGTCCTTCTCTTGCCACCAGGAGCTGCGCGCCGCCGAACTGGACTGGATGATCGGCAAAATCAAGGACGCCATGCTCGCTTACGGGATCCCAACACCATGACCTGGACACTTTTGCCGGCGACCGAGTTCGCTGCCTATGCCGATCGCTGGGCGCAGTTGAACGCCGACACCGGCGCGTCGCCGCTGCTGCAGCCGGAATTCGTGCAGCCGCTGCTGGCCGAACTGGGCAGCGGCAAGGAATTGCTCGCCATTTACGAACGCGACGGTATCGCCGCCGCGATGGCGATCATCGCCGCGCGCGGCCCGCTCAAGTGGGAAACCTTCCAGCCTTCGCAGGCGCCGATGGGCATGTGGATGCACCGCCGCGGGGCCGACTTGGCGGCCATGCTCGAGGAGCTGATGCGTGCCTTGCCCGGGGTGCCGCTGGTGCTCGGCCTGACCCAGCGCGACCCGGCGCGCGATCCGCGTCCGGCCGCCGGCGGGTCGGTGAGCACCGTCGATTACATCGAGACGGCGCGGATCCGGATCCAGGGCGACTTCGACGCATACTGGAATGCGCGCGGCAAGAACCTGCGCGCGAACATGAAGAAACAACGCGCCAAGCTGCTCAAGGAAGGGATTGGCAACCGGCTCGAGATCATCCGCGACGCCGACGACGTGGCTGCCGCCATCGTCGATTATGGCAAACTCGAGACGACGGGATGGAAGTCCGGAATCGGCACCGCCGTCAGCGCGGACAATCCGCAAGGGCGGTTTTACCAGCGCATGCTGGAAGCGTTTTGCCGGCGCGGACAAGGCTGCATCCTGCGCTATTGGTTCGACGATCAGGTGGTCGCGATGAACCTGTGCATCGAAGGCCAGGACTGCATAATTGTCCTGAAGACGGCCTACGATGAAGCGCTCAGCAAGCAGTATTCGCCGGCCTTCCTGATGCTGGAGGAAACCTGCCGTCAGCTGTTCGAGGAGCGCAAATTCGCCAGCCTGGAATTCTATGGCAGGGTGATGGAGTGGCACTTGCGCTGGACCGACGAGGTCCGGACCATGTACCACCTGACCGGCTACCGCTGGCGAGTCCTGCTGCAGCTGCATACTTTCATCAAAAACCGCAAGGCGCGGGCGGCGACGCCACGGCCCCCAGTTCCCGCCCCGCTCGCGATCGAGCAGGGCACACCATCGGAGTGAGCATGTACCTTGAAGACGTAAAAACCATCCTGGCCGACGTGTTGAGCCTGTCGCCCGCCACCAAGGCGGGGTTGAACGCCCAATCGGCGCTGTTGGGGAGCATACCCGAGCTGGACTCGATGGCCGTGGTCAGCATCATCGGCGCGCTCGAAGAGCAGTTCGGCATCGTGGTCGACGACGATGAAATCAGCGCCGCCACCTTCGAAACCCTGGGCTCGCTGAGTGCTTTCGTCGCCGACAAAATGGCGGCATGACGCCACCGGCCGGCCCAGCGCGGGCTAACCCGTTCTTTCTAGAGGCGGAGCAGGGGCAACGCTTTTGCTTGTATCACCCCCCTGGCGCCACGACCTATCGCGGCGCGGTGCTGTACATTCACCCGTTCGCGGAAGAAATGAACAAGTCGCGCCGGATGGCCGCCTTGCAGGCACGCATGCTCACGGCGCTTGGCTACGGCGTGCTTCAGCTTGACCTGTACGGGTGCGGCGACAGCAGCGGCGATTTTGCCGATGCGCGCTGGGAGATATGGAAGCACGACTTGGCGCTGGCCCATCGCTGGCTGGAGCAGCGCCTGCCCGGCCCGGTCCACCTGTGGGGATTGCGGATCGGCGCCATGCTGGCGCTCGATTATGCGGCGGGGGCAGACGCCGCGCCTGCTAGCTTGGCCTTGTGGCAACCGCCGCTCAGCGGCAAGCAGTTCCTGACCCAATTCCTGCGCCTGCGGGTCGCCAACGACATGCTGAGCAATAACAGGGAGACAGGCAATGGCACAGCTGCCTTGCGCGCCCAGTTGCAGGCCGGCGGCATGCTCGAGATCGCGGGATATGACTTGGCGCCCGCGCTCGCCGATGCCATCGACGCGCTCGACCTGCTCGAGTTGCGGCCTGCCACCGGTCCGGTTCACTGGTTCGAAGCGGTAGCGGCTGCTGGACGGCCGCTGCCGCCGGGCGCCGCCCGGGTGGGCGCCGCATGGACCGACGCCGGCGTGGATCTGCGGCTGCAGACGGTCGCCTGCGCGCCGTTCTGGTCGACCGCGGAAGTGACTGAGTGTCCAGAACTGCTCGCGGCGACAACCGCCGTGTTTTCGCAGCCGCGCGACGTCCGCTGAGCATCGCCGCCGCGTCAACGCTCGCGCACGGCCAAGCTAGCCTCGCGCGCTAGCATGCGCCGCCGGTAGCGTGCGCGCAGCCAGGCCATGGCGGGCAGCTCGACCATACGGGTCACGCCGCTGGCCAGCAGCATCGCCAGCAGCAGGGCAAGCACGACCGCCAGGCTGGCATCGGCGCCGGCCATTTCAAGGCGCCGGATGATGGCCCAGCCGATGTTTTCGTGCAGCAGGTAGAGCGTATAAGAAATGCTGCCGAGCCAGACCAGCGCCGGATGGGTAAGCAAGGCGAGGTGTCCGCGCGCAGCGGCGTACAGCACCCCCGCCAGGCCCAGCAACAGGCATGCCGTTGCGATCCCCTCGGTCAGCGCCAGCAACACGACGGCGGCGCAGCCGATGGCGAGGTCGCAGCGCGCCGTGCCGTGCCGGCTGACCAAGCGATAGACCATGATGCCGGCCGCGAACCAGGGGATGAACTTCAGGATCAGCAAGCGATATGGCTGCCAGGGCAAGTCGACATGCATCTGCGTTTCAGTCCAAAAATACACCAGGCGCAAGGCGAACAAGGCGGCAAGCAAGAGGTGCACGCGGCCGAGCAGGCGCAAGCGGTAAGCAAGCCATATCCAGAAGTAGAATAGCAATTCGACTTCCAGGGTCCAATACACCCCATCCACACTGGGGATGTTGACGAAGCTGTGCAGCATGCTCAGGTTGGCGGTCGCGGCAGCGATGTCGACCAGCTTGCCCGGCAGGCCCAGCCAATGGGTCAGCGCCAGGGTCAGCAGAATCGCGGCCCAATACGCCGGGTACAGGCGACTGAAGCGCGAGACCACGAAATCGAGCGAATGCCGGGTTTTTTCGATCGTCATGAAGATGACGAATCCGCTGATCATGAAGAACAGGTTGACGCCGAGATGGCCCCAGGGCAGCTGGAAAAACGGCGCCGCGTTGTGCTGGTACAGCTCATCGTAACGGGTCGTGTAGTGGAACAGCACCACCAGCATGGCGGCAATGCCGCGCAGGGAATCGATGGCCGTGAGGCGGGACGAGGGCTTGGCCGCCATGCTATTTGGAGACCTTGAGCGGAAGCCAGTGCGGACCGCGGCCCAGGCAGATCGCGCGGTGCTTCCGGATCGCCGCCAACTCGGGCATGATACGAACGATCGCCAGCACGGCGGCAAGGCAGGCGATCCAGTCGCGGTGCGCAAACAACTGCCCCAATCCTTCAAACAGGCGCAGGCAGCAGCTCTGCCAGGCATTCTTGGCGAAACTGCCTTCCGGCCGTTTGGCGTCGCGCACCAGGACCGAGCGCAGGCGCGAGGTCTTGCGTTGCAGCTTGCGACGCGTGGTTTCGGTACGCACTTCGGCGTGAAAGCCGCGACAGTGGTAGAACTTGGCGGCCGGAACGATCAGGATGGCGTAGTCGAAATGGCGGGCGCGGCTGCACAGGTCGTCATCTTCGCAGTACATAAAGAACAGGGGATCGAAGCCGCCGACTTCGGTCAGGAAGGCGCGGCTGAAGAGCCAGGCCGCAGCCGGCGCGGCGGCCACCGGGTAGCTGTCGCCGACGCTGGCGAGCAAGGCGTCGTTGATCACGCCGGGCGCATTCGGCGCCAAGTAATACAGCAGGAAGGTGGGGTCGAGCGCGCGCCCGCTGTCGTCCAGCTGCATAGGACAGAGGATACCGGCGTGCTCTTGCCGGCGGGCCTGCGCAACCAGCAGCGCGATCGCATCCGGAGCGACGTGGGCATCCTGGTTCAGGATGAACACATAGTCGGCGTCCTGCTCCAGCGCCAGGGCAATCCCGATATTGTTGGCGCGGCCAAAGCCGAGGTTGGCACCGGTTTCCAGCAGGGTGACGCCCGGGTGCGCCCTGGCAATCGCCGGCGTCCCGTCGCTCGAGGCATTGTCGACCACGATGATGGATGGCGAGGGCACGCTTGCGG
>DASRXO010000861.1:0-8823 GCA_035654095.1 Telluria sp. | reverse complement strand
GCGCATGTCGGCCGGCGCCATCCAGTTGTTGGTGGGGCCGGCCTGCTCCCGGGTGGCCGAGCAGATGTAGGTCCGGTCTTCGACGCGCGCGACGTCGGTCGGGTCCGAGCAGGCGAGGAAGGAGTTGGGGCGCTTTTCCGGGTTCAGCTTTTTCAGCGTGCCGGCGGCGACCATCTCGGCGCACAGGCGGTCGTACTCTTGCTGCGAACCGTCGCACCAGTCGATGCGCGCCGGCTTGGTCAGGGCCGCGATTTCGGCGACCCAATTGATCAGTTTTTGATGTTTGATGTAAGCTGGGACGCTGAGCGACACGACGCCTCCCATAAGGGGCTGATTCATAAGTACCTCCCACCAATAAAGAATTCTGGTCTTGTCCCGGCACGGCAGGATCGTCGTCAGCTTCCAATCCGGCGGATGGTTCGGCGGGTACGGCGGTCAAGGTTGAGGGAACGGCGCTGCTGGAATTTGAATGGGCAAATCCTCGATTTTCGGGGCGATTGTACACCCGCCAAGCTGCGATTTGCATGGCAAAATGACAAAAATGTAGGAATATTGCCCGAGTAACGTAGTAGGCTATTCCGTTTCCCGGATATCCTGTTATTTACTTACGAACGAATGATTAATTTCTGACAACTACGATGAAAATAGCGATTCTCGACGACTATCAGGATGCGGTGCGCGGGCTCGATTGCTTCCGCCTGCTCGACGGGCACGAGGTCAAGGTGTTCACCAATTCCAGCCGCGGCCAGGGGCAGCTGGCGATCCGGCTGGCGCCGTTCGAGGCGCTGGTGCTGATCCGCGAGCGCACCGCGTTTCCGGCCGCGCTGCTGGCCAAGCTGCCGAAGCTGAAGCTGATCTCGCAGACCGGCAAGGTGGCCGGCCACATCGACGTGGCGGCGGCGAGCGCGCGCCGGATCGCGATCGCCGAGGGCGTCGGTTCGCCGGTGGCGCCGGCCGAACTGACGTGGGCGCTGATCATGGCCGCCAGCCGCAAGATCGTCCCCTACGCGAACAACCTGCGCGACGGCTTGTGGCAGACCGCGTCCGTCAATCCGCAATTGAACGGCCTCGGGACGGTGCTCAAGGGGCGCACGCTGGCGATTTGGGGCTACGGCAAAATCGGGCGGCTGGTGGCCGGCTACGGCAAGGCGTTCGGGATGACCGTGCTGGTCTGGGGCCGCGCGGCCAGCCGCGATGCGGCGCTGGCCGATGGCTACGAGGCGGCCGCGACGCGCGAGGCGTTTTTCGAGCGGGCCGATGTGCTGAGCCTGCATCTGCGGCTGAACGAGGCGACCCAGGGCATCGTCACCGCGCAGGATTTGGCGCGCATGAAGCGCAGCGCCTTGTTGGTGAACACCAGCCGGGCCGAGTTGGTGGAACCAGGCGCGCTGGAAGCCGCGCTACCGCAGGGACGGCCGGGCGGCGCGGCGCTCGACGTGTTCGACAACGAGCCGCTGCCGGTTGGATCGCCGCTGCTAAAGATGCCGACCGTGCTGGCCACGCCGCATCTGGGCTACGTGGAGAAGGACAGTTACGAGTTGTACTTCGAGGCGGCGTTCAGGAACGTGGTGAATTTCGCCGAGGGCAAACCGAGCGGGATTTTGAATCCGGAAGCCTTGGCGTAGCAGGGTCCGCGTGGGCATCTTCGATACCCACCCTACGGTAGGGTGGGTATCGAAGATGCCCACGCGTTCAGGTGTCGGACACCGTGAGCTTGATGCGCGGGGCCGGCATCGCATGCGTGCGGGTCCACAGGCCGGACCAGCCGGGCGGCCAGCCGATGACCTTGCCGTCGTACTCCGGCAAGGTCGCGCGCACCGGGATCACGGGCACCGGCGGCATCTCCTGCAGGCCGCCGCCGCTGGCCTTCTCCATATCGAGGCTGTACATGTAGCCGGGCAGCAGCGCATCGCACACGCCGGCGAACCATGCGCTGTGGTCTTCGTCGCGGCCCAGCGCCTGCGCCAAGCCCTGCGGATCGAACCTGGCCAGCGCGTGGATCAACTCATCGGTGCTGGCGCCGGGCGAATCGCCCCAGCCCATGACCGGGTTCATATTGTAATCGGCGCCCGAGCCATACCAGCCTTCGCGCCACGGCCGCTGCAGCCAATCGCGCTGGCCGGTGAACAGATGCCAGCGCCAGTGCAGGCCGGACGGCTTGGGCCAGGAATACAGGTAGAGCTTTTCGTAGCCGGCCTGGTGCAGCGCGCGCACCATCGCCATCAGGCGCGCGTGCGGCATGCGGTCGGGCGGCGCGCGGCGGAACAGGATCGCCTCGCCATCGGCATGCTGGACTTCGTCGGTGGACAGGTTCAGGTCGAGCGCGCGCGACTCGCTGCCGAAGCGTGCGGAGATCCAGCCCGTCAACAGGTTGACATGCGTGATGACTCCATAGCCGCGGTGGCGGTGGAAGATAACGGTGCCGGGTGCAAGCGGTTTCATCGGTATGGCGGTGTGAAGAAAAAAAGTGGTCTACTCATGCGCTGGATGAGATTCTAGCGCAGTCACAACTTGATACACAGAGTTTGCGTGATTTACCGGCTATCATTAGACCTATTTTCCAACGATTCCCGACATCAACCATGAGCTTGCGCCTGATCGCCACCGGCGGCACCTTCGACAAACACTACAACGAACTGACGGGAGAGCTGGGCTTTGCCGACAGCCATCTGCCGGCCGTGATCGCGCGCAGCCGCATGACGGTGGCGGTGGCGCTGGAGACCTTGCCGCTGCTCGATTCGCTCGATATGCAGGATGCGGACCGCCAGCGCGTGCTGGCCGCGTGCCGGGCCGCGCCGGAACCGGCGATCGTCATCATCCACGGCACCGACACCATGCGCGAGACCGCCGGCGTGCTGGGCGAGGCCGCGCTCGCCAAGACCATCGTGCTGACCGGCGCCATGATCCCTTACGAGATCGCGAATTCGGATGCGCTGTTCAACCTGGGCTTCGCCACCGGCGTGGCGCAGACCTTGCCGGCCGGCGTCTATGTGGCGATGAACGGGCAGGTGTTCGCCTGGGACAAGGTGACCAAGAACCGCGCCGCGGGCGTATTCCAGACGGCATAGAATGTCGTTCCCGCGCAGGCGGGAACCCATGCTGAGTTGGCAATGCACGCGCGGTATGGATTCCCGCCTGCGCGGGAATGACGATGGATTACGCCTGCGCGGGAACGGCGGATTACGCCTTCGCTTCGCCGCCGAGCGCTTCGACCAGGTCGGCCATCAGCTTCGACAGCTCGCCGGTCATCAGCATCATGTCGTTGTCGAAGCGCTCCTCGTCGTTGCGGGTGCTGGCGTCGTTTTCCTTGATGACGTCGAGCGGCTTGATGCCCTTGACCGCCAGCGACTCGGTCAGCACGAAGGAGATCTTGTCGTTCCAGGTCATCGCCAGCCGCGTGCACTGCTTGCCGGCGGCGATGTGGCGGCGGATGTCGTCCACTTCCAGCGCGTGCTTCACATACCGCACGGCGGCCTTGCTCTCGCCGGTGGCGCGCAGCTCGGTGTCCTGGTCGACGGTGAAGCCGACCGGCGCCTCATCGGTTTCGAGCCAGGCGGTCATCACCGCGACCGGCGAGCGCTGCACGCGCAGGCTTTCGAGCGGCAGCTTGTCGACCGCCTTGAGCAGCAGCTTGATCACGTCGTCGGCCTTGGCCGGGCTGGCGGCGTCGACCACCAGCCAGCCGTTGACCGGATCGATCCAGGTCCAGATATTGCTGCGGATACTGAACGCGCGCGGCAGCAATTCGTCGGCCACGCGCTCCTTGAGTTCCTTCATCGCCTTCTTGCCGGGAGCGAAACCCTGCGCCTCTTCCAGCTCGGCGGCCTTGGCCTTGGCGACCTGGTTGATGACCGAGCTCGGCAGCAGTTTCTTTTCGGTGCCCAGCAGGATCAGCATCTGCTTGTTCACCGTGTGCACCAGCATGCCGTTGCCGCGTGGCGAATCCCAGCCCTGGCGCAGCAATTCCTTGCTGGTCGCGGGGACAAAACTGTGGGGCGCGAGGGCCGCTTCCAATTGTTCAGGTGTATAAGCCCAGGGGGCGGGCAGGCGGTAAATCTGAAGATTCTTGAACCACATAGTTGCTTTCCGATTGTTTCAGTATTGCCAGAGGAACGACATTTTACACGCTGGCGGCGGGGTCGCCGAACAGGCTGAGTTGATCGAGATGATCGGCCGCGCCGAGGCGCACGCCGACGCCGAGCAGGCGCACCGGCTGCTTGCCGCGCAGGTAGCCGGTTTCCATCAGCTTCTCGAATTGGGCCATGAGCGGGACCGTGCCGACGCACTCGACCGTGGTGTGATGGAAGTCGGCGAACCGGATCTTGACGTACAGCTTGTGGACGTTCTTTTCCGCGCCGCAGCGCTTGACGCGCGCTTGCAGGCTGTCGAACAGCTCCGGCAGCAAGGCCAGGCAGGCGGGCAGGTCGGGCACGTCGGGGGTATAGGTTTCCTCGACGCTCACCGACTTGCGCTCTTGCGAGCTGGACACCGCGCGCTTGTCGATGCCGCGGCACAGATCGTGCAGGCGGGCGCCGAAGCGGCCGAAATGGTGCTGCAGCTCGGGCAGGGTCCAGCTGCGCAGGTCGGCGCAGGTTTGCGCGCCCAGCTTGTTGAGTTTGGCGGCGGTGACCTTGCCGACGCCGAACAGCTTCTTGACCGGCAGCGCGGCGACGAAGGCATCGACCTCGTCGGGACGCACCAGGAACAGGCCGTCGGGCTTGTGCCAATCGCTGGCGATCTTCGCCACGAACTTGTTGGGCGCCACGCCGGCCGAGGCGGTGATGCCGACGGTCTCGAAGATGCGGCGCCGGATTTCCTGGGCGATCAGGGTGGCGCTGCCTTTGCAATGCGCGGAGTCGGTGACGTCGAGATAGGCTTCGTCGAGCGAGAGGGGCTCGACGAGGTCGGTGTAGTCGCGGTAGATGGCGAGGATCTGGCGCGAGGCGGCGCGGTATTTTTCCATCGCGGGCGGCAGCAGCACCAGGCTCGGGCAGCGCTGCATGGCCTGCGCGGTGGCCATCGCCGAATGGATGCCGTAGCGGCGCGCCTCGTAATTGCAGGTCGCGATGACGCCGCGCTGGTCGACGCGTCCGCCGACCGCGACGGGCAGGCTGCGCAGGGCCGGGTTGTCGCGCATCTCGACCGCCGCGTAGAAGCAATCGCAGTCGCAATGGATGATTTTTCGGGCTGGGGCGTTCACGCGGCGGCGGGCTGACTACTGTAAATGCATACAGTATTCACCGAAACATGATTTCTTGCAACCCCTGGGGTCACATCTGACATTCGTACATTTCGCTCACGAAATGTACGAATGTCAGATGTGACCCCAACTGGTGTGCGAGCAATATCGGGGGCGGCGGGCGGCGCCGGCGGCGCGGCCGCTCAGTGGGCGGCCTGCTCGTGCAGGCGGACCGCCCGGCTGACGGTTTTGTAATGGACGTCGAAATGGCGCGCGATGTCGGCCATCGAGAACGCGCGCGACAGGTAGGCGCGCGCCATCGCTTCGCCCCGGTCGGGGCAGCGGCGGCCGAAGTCCTCGAGGCTGCAGGTCAGGCTGCGGCGCTGGATCTTGGCCGTCTCGCCGAGCTCGGCTCCGCTGCGGCCGCGCTCGCGCACGAAGTCGTCATCGCCGAGCAGCAAGCGGTGGCGCGTCTGCGCGAGCGGACTGGGCAAGCCGCGGCCGGCCAGCACGAAGTCGCGGTAGGCGTGCACCGCGCGGCTGCGGCTGCAGGCGAACTGGCTGAGGATCCAGTCGGTGTTGAGCCAGGCCGGCGCGCGCACTTGGCCGCAGGTCATCGCGCAGCTGCTCCAGCGCCAGTCGTCGAGCGCCGCGACCAGGCCGGCGCGCAAGGGATTGAGCACGACATAGCGCGCCAGTTCGAGCAGGTAGCTGTCGCGCTGGACCAGAATCGCGTGGTAGCGGCCCTGGAACAGGTGGCCGGCGATCGCGCGGCGGCGGTTGACCCACTGCGCGTACTGGCCGTTCAGGTGGCGCATGCCGCGCGCCAGGCTGCCGTCGATGGTCTCGACCACGAGATGGTAATGGTTGCCCATCTGGCAGAAGGCGTGCACGTCCCAGTTGAAGCGGGCACAGACCTCGGCCAGCACCGCGAGCCAGATCTCGCGCTCGGCATCGGTATGGAAGATCGCCTCCTGGCGGTCGCCGCGCGAGGTGACGTGGTAGAGCGCACCGGGAAATTCCAGTCTGAGCGGGCGGGCCATGGCGGTCTCCATCTGTGAGTGGGAAAGCTGTTCGACCGCCTTCCAACTCAACAGTTCCAAAAAACCGATGGGGTCACATCTGACATTCGTACATTTCGCTCGCGAAATGTACGAATGTCAGATGTGACCCCATAAAAAGCGGGGGCTGCGGAGCTTAGAAGTAGCCCTTGAACTGCACGCCCCAGATCCGCGGCTCGTTGAGGAAGCCGGTCAGGTTGTTGAAGTCGATCGCGCCCGTCACCCGCCGCTGGTCGGTGATGTTGCGGCCGTAGGCGGCCACTTCATATTTGCCGCCCTGCCACAGGTACCCCACGCGCAGCCCGCCTTCGGTCAGCGGCTTGCCCGTGAATTCGGCCGCTTCGTACAGGAAGAAGTTGATCTTGCTGCGGTACGACCAGTCGGTGAACACGAACACCTCGCCATCGGCCACCGGCATCGCGTAACGCGCCGTGGCGTTGACGATCCACTTCGGCGCCTGCGGCAAGGGGTTGCCGTCGATGACCACGCGCCCGGCGCTGTTGATCGGGTCCAGAATCGTGCATTGCGCGCATTTGTTCACCGACAGGCTCGGGTCGCGGATCTCGGTGAAGTTGTAGCTGCCGCCGGCCGTGACCTTGAAATTGCTGGCCACGAAGGCTTCGAAGTCGAGCTCGGCGCCGCGGCCCTTGGTCTTGGCCGCGTTGATCAGCTTGGTCACATTGGAGTCGCCGCCCACCACCGTCAGCTGCTGGTTCTTGACGTCGAAGTCGTACACGCTGAACGCCACCCGCCCGCGGCGGTGGAACAAGTCGGCCTTCACCCCCGCTTCATACGAGGTGATGGTCTCGGCATCGGCCACCGTGATCGGCACCGAGGCCGAGGCCGCCGCGATGCTCGGCGCGCGGAATCCGGTCGCGACCCGCGCGTACAGGTTCACGTCCTGGTCCAGCTTGTAGGTGCCGCTGAGGTCCCAGTTGGCCTTGTGCTTGCTCTCGCTCACCGCGTTCGGCCCGATCTGCACCACGTTCACCGCTTCGACCGTGTTGAAGTCTTTCTTGTCGTCGGTGTAGCGCAGGCCGCCGCGCAGCGTGAAGGCGTCGCTGACCGCGTAGGTCACCGAGCCGAAGCCGGCCCAGGCCGTGTTCTTCTGGCGGCTGGCCAGGTGCGAGGTCTGGGCGCCAGTAGTGCTGTTGTAGTTGTTGCTAAAGCCGTTGGCGTCTTCGTTGAAGTAGTACACGCCGGCCTGCCAGTTGAGCGGTCCCGCATACTTCGATTCGACCCGGAATTCCTGGCTGTACTGCTTGAGGTCGGAGAGCCCGCCGCCGGTCTCGACCTGGAACGGGATGAAGCCGGGACCGGCCGGGGTGCCGCCGTCGATGTCGCCGCGGCTGAAGTAATTGCCCACCGCTTCATAGCCGGTCACCGAGAACAGCTTGACCGCGCCCAGGTCCCAGCTCAGGCGCGCATTCGCGCCGTTGGTTTGCAGGTTCTGGTAGTTCTGGCCGTTGCTGACGAACTTGTCGGGGTCGTAGCCGGGGACGATGTCGTTCGTGCCCTTCTGGATCAGGTTGGCGCGGAACACCCGCGCGCTGCCGGTGGTCATGCGCTGGTGCACATTGAACAGGGCGCTGAAGGTGGTGTCCGGCGTGTACAGGAACTGCACGCGCTCGGCGTGTTCGTTGTAGCCCTCCAGCTCGCCGGTCTTGTTGGTGAAGCCGGTGTCGCTGTAGTTGTCGACGAAGTTGTCGCGGTGCTGGCGCAAGGTCGACACGCGCATCGCCCACTGGTCGCTCAGCGGTACGTTGACCGCGCCTTCCACATTGACCGTGTTGTGGCTCGCCACCGAGGCGCTGTAATAGCCGTCAACCTTGCCCAGCTTCGGCTTTTCGGATTCGAACTTGACCACGCCGGCCGGGGTGTTGCGGCCGAACAGGGTGCCCTGCGGGCCGCGCAACACTTCCACGCCGGCCAGGTCGAACAGCGGGAAGCCCTTGAGGATCGGGTTCTCCTGCACCACGTCGTCATAGATCAGCGACACCGGCTGCGAGGCGAAGGTGCTGAAGTCGGTGTTGCCGTAGCCGCGGATGTAGAAGCGCGGGAAGGTGCGGCCGTTCGAGGATTCGACGTTCAAGCTCGGCACTTTGCCGGCCAGCACGCGGATGTCCTGGCCACCCGAGGTCAGCACGTCGAGCTTCTCGTCCTTGAGCAGGGTGACGGCGACCGGCACGTCCTTGATGTTCTCCGTCCGGCGCTGGGCGGTGACGGTGACCGTCTGCAGTTCCGGCGCCTGCGCGGCCGGCGCGGGCGCATCCTGGGCCAGCGCGGGGCCGATCGGCAGCAGCGCGGACAAGGCCAGCAGCACGCGCTTGTGCATCTTCGAGATCTTGATCATTGGGTATCCTGGAAAAAGTGAACGAGGGCCTGCGGTGAGGCGGCGTTTGTCTCCTGCCATCTCGCGTGCTCGCGGCATGCATCTTCAAGGATGTCTGTGATCGCCGACGTGTCGAAGGCGCCATTTTCGTTCATACAAGGTCAAGATTGCAAGAACGCTTAGCTTTTTCCGGGACTCAAGCTTATGATATTTGCACAAAAACCACAGGAGCGCCCGTGTCGCCACTATCC
>DASRXO010000860.1:0-7818 GCA_035654095.1 Telluria sp. | reverse complement strand
GCCGCCGAATTCGCGCGCCAGAACGAGATCCTCGACCGCATGGTCAACACCTCCGAGCGCACCCGCACCGAGTTCGATTACACCCAGCGCTTCCCCTCGCCGCACTACGACATCCTGCACCCGACCACCGAGAACCTCGGCCTCGACAAGGCCTGGGTGTATGGCCTGATCCGCCAGGAGTCGCGCTTCATCACCGACGCGCGCTCGGGCGTCGGCGCCTCCGGCCTGATGCAGGTGATGCCGTCCACCGGCCAGTACGTGGCGCGCACGATCGGCCTGACCGACTTCGTGCACAGCATGCTCAACGACCTGCGCACCAACATCCTGCTCGGCGCGAATTACATGAACATGATCCTGGCCAGCGCCGACGGTTCGCAGATCCTGGCCACCGCCGCCTACAACGCCGGGCCGGGCCGCCTGCGCAGCTGGCGCGCCACGCTGAACGGGCCGATGGAAGGCGCGATCTTCGCCGAGTCGATCCCGTTCCCGGAGACCCGCGCCTACGTCAAGAACGTGATGTCGAACGCCACCAACTACGCGGCGCTGTTCGACAACAAGCCGCAATCGCTCAAGGCGCGCCTCGGCAAGGTCGGACCGCGCGCGGGGCCGGGCGGCGGCGAACTTCCCTGAATTTTTCAACCAGTCAACGAGGTTCCATGAGAGACCTGACAGTAGTGGTGTTCGGCGGCTCCGGCTTCATCGGCAGTCATCTGGTGGCGCGCCTGGCCGAGCAGGGCGTGCGCGTGATCGTGCCGAGCCGGCGCCAGGAAAGCGCCAAGCACCTGATCTTCCTGCCGCGGGTGGAGGTGGTGGAAGCCGATATGGACGACGACAAGGCGCTGCGCGCGCTCACCGCCGGCACGGACGCGGCGATCAACCTGGTCGGCCTGCTGCATTCGGGCCGCGGCATGCCCTACGGCCCCCAGTTCAAGCGCGCCCACGTCGAGCTGCCGCGCCGCATCGTGGCGGCCTGCGCGGCGAACGGCGTCAAGCGCTACCTGCACATGAGCGCCCTCGGCGCCGACATCACCGGGCCGTCGATGTACCAGCGCTCCAAGGCCGACGGCGAACTGGCCGCGCGCGCCGAGCCTTCGGTGGCCGCCACCATCTTCCGGCCTTCGGTGGTGTTCGGGCCGGGCGACAAATTCCTGAATGTGTTCGCGCGCATGCAGCGCTTCCTGCCGCTGGTGCCGCTGGCCGGCGCCGGCACCAATTTCCAGCCCGTGTATGTCTGCGACGTGGCCGAGGCCTTCAGCAACGCGCTGCGCAACCCGAAGACCAGGCATCAGGTCTATGAGCTGGGCGGGCCCAACATCTACACCCTGGCCGAACTGGTCAAGCTGGCTGGCCGCTACGCCGGCTGCGAACGGCCGGTGATCGAATTGCCGCCGTCGCTGGGCTATCTGCAGGCCCTGTTTTTCGAACTGCTGCCCGGTACCCCGCTGATCAGTCGCGACAACCTCGATTCGATGAAGGTCGATAATGTGGTCGATCCGGCGATCCAGCGCTTGACAGCGGCCACGCTGGGAATCAAGCTGACGCCGCTCGAAGCGGCCGCGCCGCGCTACCTGGCGCCGCGCGAGCGCTTCGACGACTTCCGCGCCCGGGCAGGGCGCTAACACCACCACCTCCGCACCCATGCACACCACCGAACTCGATCCTACCCTGTCGCACACCCTGGCCGACGCCCGCAATCGCGGCCTGACGCTCGTCATCGGCAACAAGAACTACTCCTCGTGGTCGATGCGGCCATGGGTCGCGATGACGGCCTTCGGCATCCCGTTCCAGGAAGTGCGGGTGCTGCTCGACCGGCCCGACACCGCCAGCCGCATCGCCGGGTATTCGGGCGCCGGCCGGGTGCCGGTGCTGCTGGCCGGCGACATGACGATCTGGGACAGCCTGGCGATCTGCGAGTACCTGGCCGAGCAGTTCCCCGACAAGCACCTGTGGCCGCAGGACGTGGCGGCGCGCGCGATGGCGCGCTCGGTCACGGCCGAAATGCATTCGGGCTTCAGCGGCCTGCGCAGCGCGATGTCGATGAACATCCGGGTCAGCCTGCCGGGCCGCGGCCGCACGCCGGAAGCGCAAGGCGACATCGGCCGCATCAGCGAGATCTGGGAAGAGTGCCTGTCGCGCTTCGGCCACCACCAGTTCCTGTTTGGCGGCTTCTCGATCGCCGACGCCTTCTTCGCGCCGGTGGTGATGCGCTTCCGCAGCTACGGCGTGTCGCTGGCGCCGGCGCTGCAGGCCTATTGCGAGCGCATGCAGGCGCATCCCGCGGTCGCGCGCTGGATGGCGGAGGCCCTGGCCGAAACCGAAATCGCCGGCCAGCACGACGACACGCTGCCGGACTAGGCGTGGCGATGCACACCTACGTGGTCGGCGGTGCGGTGCGCGACGAGCTGCTTGGCTTGCCGGTGCAGGACCGCGATCACGTGGTGGTGGGCGCCACGCCGGAGCAGATGCTGGCGCTGGGCTTTCGCCCGGTGGGCAAGGACTTCCCGGTGTTCCTGCATCCCGACACCCAGGAGGAATACGCGCTGGCGCGCACCGAGCGCAAGACCGCGCCCGGCTACCGCGGCTTCGTGTTCCACACCGCGCCCGACGTCAGGCTCGAGGACGACCTGGTGCGGCGCGACCTCACCATCAATGCGATCGCACGCGCCGACGACGGCGCCCTGACCGATCCGTTCGGCGGCCGGCGCGACCTCGAGGCGCGCGTGTTCCGCCACGTGTCGGACGCCTTCGCCGAAGACCCGGTGCGGATCCTGCGGGTGGCGCGCTTCGCCGCCCGCTTCGCCGACTTCCGCGTCGCGCCCGAGACCAACGCGCTGATGCGCAAGATGGTCGAGCAGGGCGAGGTCGATGCGCTGGTGCCCGAGCGCGTCTGGCAGGAACTGGCGCGCGGCCTGATGGAGCACCGGCCCTCGCGCATGCTCGAAGTGCTGCGCGACTGCGGCGCGCTGGCGCGCATCCTGCCCGAGCTGGACGCGCTGTGGGGCGTGCCGCAGCCGCCCGCCCACCATCCCGAGATCGACACCGGCATCCACATGCTGCTGGTGATCGACTACGCGGCCGAACGCGGCCACCCGCTGGCGCTGCGCTTCGCCGCGCTGATGCACGACCTCGGCAAGGGCCTGACCCCGCCCGCGGCCTGGCCCAGCCACCACGGCCACGAAGGCGCCGGCCTGACACTGATCGACGCGGCCTGCAAGCGCTTGAAGGTGCCGAACGACTGCCGCGAGCTGGCGCTGATGACGGCGCGCGAACACGGCAACGTGAGCCGCGCGCTGGCGCTGCGGCCGAACACCCTGGTGACCCTGTTCGAGCGCTGCGACGCCTTCCGCAAACCGCAGCGCTTCGAGCAGATGCTGCTGGCCGCCGAATGCGATTTCCGCGGCCGCGGCGGGCCCGGCGACGACTTCCGCGCCAAGCCCTATCCGCAGGCGCCGCACCTGTTGCGCGCGCTGGCCGCGGCGCGCGCGCTGGACGCCGGCGAGGTCGCGCGCCGCTACGCCGAACAGCCGGCCCGGATTCCGGACGCGGTGCATGCGGCGCGCGTCTCGGCGGTCAAGCGCGCGCTGCACCCGCCGGCGCACGACTGAGCGGCCGGCGCCGGGTAAATCCTGCTATCCTTGCCGCATGGAGACGGAGGAGATAGCATGCGGGCCTGGCTGCATCGTGCCGTTGTGACCATTGCCCTGTGCGGCGCGCCGCCCGGCATGCAGGCAGCGTGGGGCCAGGCCTCGTCCGCCGAGCCGATCCGCGCGCTGCCGGACAACGCCGGCGGCGACCCGGCCCGCATCGCGCTGGGCCGCCGCCTGTTCTACGACACCCGTTTGTCGCGCGACGGCCGCATGAGTTGCGCCAGCTGCCACGACCTCAAGCGCGGCGGCGTCGACCACAAGGCCCTGTCGGCCGGCTTCGGCGGCAAGCTTAACCAGTACAACACGCCCAGCGTGTACAACAGCGCGCTCAATTTCCGCCAGTCGTGGACCGGACGCGAAGCCACGCTCGAAGAGCGGCTCGACCATATCATCGAAGGCCCGGCGACCTTCGCCAGCGACTGGCGCACGGTGCTCGCCGCGCTGGCGGCCGACAAGGCGCTGACGGCGCAATTCCGCGAGGTCTACGACGAACAGCCGCGCGAAGCCTATATCAAGGATGCGCTGGCCCAGTTCCTGCGCTCGCTGATCACGCCCTCGCGTTTCGACCGCTACCTGCGCGGCGACGCCAACGCCATCACGGCCGAGGAGAAGGCCGGCTACGCCAAGTTCAAGGCCTACGGCTGCGTGGCCTGCCACCAGGGCATCAACGTGGGCGGGAATATGTACCAGAAGATCGGCGTGATGCGCGAGCTGCCCGGCCTGGCGCCGGCCGGCGCCGACCTCGGACGCTTCCAGCTCACCGCGCGCGAGGCCGACCGCTACGTGTTCCGCGTGCCCAGCCTGCGCAACGTGGCGCTGACCGCGCCTTACTTCCACAACGGCGCGGTCGATACGCTGGACGAGGCGGTCGACGCCATGTTCAAGTTCCAGCTGGGGCGCAACGCCTCGGCCCAGGACAAGGAGCTGATCGTGCGCTTCCTGCATACCCTGAGCGGCGAACACCTGCCGCCGCCGGGAGCGCAGCCGTGAGCGGGCGTACCCGGCTGGCGGCGGCCCTGCTGCTGGTGCTGTTGGCGGGCCTGCTGGCCTACCTGTTCGTGCGCACCCAGGCCTCCGACCTCGGCGCCCAGGACCGCGTGGTGTTCGACCTGCGCGAGCTCGAAAAGCTCGACGCCGAGTGGAACGTCAACATCCTGCGCTCGCACATCGGCCTCAATCCCAACTACGATCCGCTGACCGCGCCGCTGCCGCGCATCCACACGCTGCAGGCGCGCTTGCGCGCGGCGCTGGTCATGGTGCGCGACCCGGGCGCGCCGGCGGCCTACGAGACGCTGCGCCGCGCGCTGGCCGAGAAGGAGGAGCTGGTCGAGCAGTTCAAGTCGCACAACGCGGTGCTGCGCAATTCGCTGATCTATTTTCCGCCCGCGATCACCGACCTGAAGACCGAGCTGACCGGGATCGAGGGCGCCACCGTCCCGGCGCGCACCGTGCTGGCGCTGGACGCCGCGCTGAACGAGCTGCTGACCGACATCCTGCGCTACAACCTCGCGCCCGACCGCGAACTGGCGCAGCACATCGAGCAGACCATCGAAGCGATGCTGGCCCACAGGGACGCGTTCTCGCCGGCGGTGGCCGAGACCATCGACGAGCTGGCGCGCCACGCGCGCACCATCCTGCGCTACCGCCAGCTCGAGAACACGCTCGAGGCGCGCATCAAGGACACCCGCACCGTCGAGGCGCTCGACAAGATGAGCGCCGTGTTCGACCGCGCCTTCGACCAGGTGGCGATCGAGAAGCAGCGCTTCCGCACTTACCTGTTCGCGTATTCCGGCCTGCTGCTGGTGCTGCTGGCCTACGCGGCCTGGCGGCTGCGGCGCAGCTATCGCATTATCGGCGTGGTCAACCAGCGCCTGCGCGCCGCCAACGAAACGCTGGAGCTGCGCGTGGCCGAACGCACCGCCGAACTGGAAGCGCAATCGGCGCGCCTCGAACAGCTGGCCCAGCACGACAGCCTGACCGGCTTGATCAACTACGGCCAGCTTACCCAGCAGCTGGAGCACGCGCTGGTGCGCGCGGGCCGCCGCGACACCATCGTGGTGGTGATGTTCATCGACCTCGATGGCTTCAAGGCCGTCAACGACACCTATGGCCATGCGACCGGCGACCTGGTGCTCAAGGAAGTGGCCAGGCGGGTCCAGGGCCAGCTGCGGCGCGAGGACTCGCTGGCGCGCCTCGGCGGCGACGAATTCGTGATCCTGCTCGAGGAAGTCAGCTCGCGCGAGGGCGCACGCCGGGTGGCCCAGCAGACCCTCGACCAGATCGGCGGCATTACCGAGGCAGGCGGCCATCCGGTGCGGATTTCGGCCAGCATCGGCATCGGCAGCGCCTGCGGCAAGGCCGGCGCCCAACGCGGCGCCGCGGCGCTGCTGGCCGAAGCCGACCAGGCGATGTACCAGGCCAAGGCGGCCGGCAAGAACGGCTATGCTTTCAGCCCGCAGGCGCAGTGGGAGAGCTGCAAGCCGACCGCCGGCAACGCGTTGCGTTAGGAGAGGTATCGACAATGTTCCAGAATCCACTGAGCCGCTGGCTGGGCGAGCCGAAGGCAGGGAAGGCGCGCAGGACGGTGCTGGTCAAGCAGCTCGGGGAGCGCGACCGGCGCCGCGTGCTCAAGCACTTCCTCGCGCTCGACGACAGCGACCGCCTGCTGCGCTTCGGCACCGTGCTGCCGGACGAGCAGATCGAGGCCTACGTCGCGCGCATCGATTTTACGTACGACGCGGTGTACGGCGTGTACAACCGGGTGTTCAAGCTGGTGGCGGTGGGGCATCTGGCGTTCGCGCCGAAGGACGACCTGCCGGCCGCGAAGCTGATGACCACGACCAAGGACATCGTGGCCGAATTCGGTCTGTCGGTGTCGCGTTCCGCGCGCGGGCTGGGGATCGGCTCCAAGCTGTTCGAGCGCGCCGCGATCCATTGCCGCAATGCGGACGTGGACACCTTGTATATGCACTGCCTGTCGTCGAACCAGACCATGATGCACATCGCGAAGAAGGCCGGGATGGAGATCGAGCGCGAACACGGTGAGGCCGACGCCTACCTGCGCCTGCTGCCGCCGAACCCGGCCAGCGTGCTGCAGGAGGCGATCGAGGAGCAGTTCGCCACGCTCGATTACACGCTCAAGGCCAACACGCGCGCGGCGGCCAAGCTGTTCGGGCAGAAGAAGTAGGCTTATCCGCGTGGGCATCTTCGATACCCACCCTACACGCTTATCCGCGTGGGCATCTTCGATACCCACCCTACACGCTTATCTACGTGGGCATCTTCGATACCCACCCTACATGCTCGTAGGGTGGGTATCGAAGATGCCCACGCGGATCACGCGCCATCAAACGATCGGCAAGGCCGTGGTGTCCTTGATCCGCTGCAGCGCGAAGCTCGACTTGACGTCCGCCACCGCCGGATGCACCAGCAGGGTCTGCATCATGAAGCGCGAAAAATGGTCCATGTCCTCGACGTGCACGCGCAGCAGGTAATCCATCTCCCCGGTCATCGCGTAGCAGGCCACCACCTCCGGCCAGTTGGCCACCGACAGCGCGAAATCGGTATGCGGCGAACTCGATGGCCGGCGCGCCCCGGCCGCATTGGTCGACACTTCGCTGTGCTTCTCGAGCCGCACGTTCACGTACGCCAGCAGTCCAAGCCCGATCTGGGCCGGATCGAGCAGCGCCACGTACTGCCGGATCACGCCCGCTTCCTCCAGCCGCTTGATGCGCCGCAGGCAGGGCGAGGGCGACAGGCTGACCCGGTCCGCCACGTCCTGGTTCGACAGCCGGCCGTCCGCCTGCAAGATCGCGAGGATTTTGCGATCTGTTTTATCCAGCTCAATTTTTGGCATAAATTCTAAAAATGCATAAGTTCGACGCAATATTATGGCGCAAATCGCCTGCGCGCGGGCATCGTTTGAAATTTAATGCCGGAGCCGCAGGACTATACTTGTCGCCTGATAATGAGGAGATAGTCATGCAATTCCAGCCCTGGGACAACCCGATGGGGACCGATGGTTTCGAGTTCGTCGAGTACGCCGCGCCGGACCCGAAAGCGCTGGGCGCGCTGTTCGAGCACATGGGCTTCACCGCCATCGCGCGCCACCGCCACAAGGACGTGACCCTGTACCGCCAGGGCGACATCAACTTCATCATCAACGCCGAGT
>DASRXO010000859.1:0-2124 GCA_035654095.1 Telluria sp. | reverse complement strand
CGGTGTAGGCGCGGCGCAGCTCCATCTTGTTGTTCTCGGCGTCGATCACCTGCGAGGTCGAGAACACCAGTTCGATGTCCTCGCGCATGCTGATCGCGGCCACCATGCGCTCGACGTAGAAGGGGTGCAGGATATCGTCGTCGAACAGCGGCTTGATCAGCTCGCCGCGGCCGCTGAAGAAGGAGTCGATCACGTTCTGCGGGCCGGTCACCGTGTTGCGCTGGTAAGTCGCCTGCGGGAACCTGGCGCAGATGTCCTTGATCGCCTCGGTCGGGCAATTGTCGCTGACCAGGATTTCGGTGTTGGTGTAGGTCTGGCCGATCGCCGACCTCAAGCACTGCTCGAAATGCCCCGGCTTGTAGGCCGGAATCACAATGCTCACTTTGGGGAATGCCATGGTTCGGTCCGGGTTGGGTCAGGCCGCGACGGCCGTGATGATGTACTGGTAGGGCAGCGCGTCCTGCACGGCGGCCTCGGCATCGTTGCCGCTGGCGGCGGCCAGGGCGCGGATCGCGGGCAGGAATTGCTCGCGTGCCGGCTCGTCCTTGATGCGCGGCATGCCGCCGGTGACCTGAAAACCGGCGCGGCGCAACATGTCGAGGATGGTGCCGCGGGTGAACACGCGCACTTGCTTCTTCTGCAGCGAGCCGCCGTCTTCGTAGCGCAGGTCGCCCAGCGCGAGGCGCGCCTGGACGGACCAGTGCTGGAAGTTGCCGACGGAAGCGACCAGGACGCCGGCCGGCGCGATCGAGGTGCGGATGGCCGCCAGCAGCGCCCACGGATCTTGCAGCTGCTCCAGCACTTCGCCCAGGATCCAGCAGTCGGCATGGGCGACGTGCTTGCGGCACTGGGCGTCGGCCTGCTCGACGTCCTGGTTGAACACGAAGTCGCAATGCGGGCGCGCATGGTTGGCCAGCACGCTGTCGATTTCGATGCCAGTGTAGTTCGAGACCGGGTTGCGCTGCTTGTAGGCCTTGGCGAAGGCGCCATCGTGGCAGCCGACTTCGACCAGCTTGTGCGCGGTCAGCGGCACGAAGGCCAGCAGGTCGGTATTGACGACCGAGGCCTGGGTCGGCTTGTCGTAGTGGTAGCCGCCGGTGCGCAGCACGGTGCCTTGCCAGTCGTGCTTGATGAAGATGCGATTCGGGTCCTTGCTGAAGTCGTTCTTGACCCAGTCCACATTGCGCAGCAGGCCGGACTGGCCGGCCTTGTGCAGCGCGACCATGGTCTGCACCAGCGGCGCGCCGTGCTTGATCGGCAGCGGCCACTGGCGCACCACGTCGATATTGCACAGCATGCAGGCCGGGTGCAGGTAGGCGACCGCGCCGTCGGGATGGTCATAGCCCTGCTCGTTGACTTGCTGGATGCCGCCCACCCCGTACAGCTCGGGCGTGAGGAAGGATTGCAGCGATTCGATGAAACCGGCCTTGAGAATTTCGACGTCGGAATCGAGGAACAGGACCTGGCCGCTCAGGCCGAGATTGTTGATCGCCCACGACAGGCCCGGCCCGTGGTGGATGTTGTAGCCGAAGGGGATGAACTGGACGTTGGCGTACTTGGCGGCGATCGCGCCGATCTCGGCCGCCACTTCGGGATACGAACCGTCGATCACATATACCGGATTGGTGTAAAACTTGCGCAGCGAGCCCAGCAGTGCTTCGATGAGGTCGGGCGAGTTGTAGGAAACGGTGACGATCGGTATCAATTGACTGTTCATGGGTCTTCTGTGTCGGTAGGCGTGCAGCGGACGGTGCACACCAGTCCGCTACAGCCACATTATCATCTAAATTCCCCTTGGCAAAGAACGATTCTCTACCTTGGCGGAAGGGCAAGCCAGCCGCTGTCCGGGCCGGCTGGCGCCGGCAGGCGGTTGGCGCCCGGCGCCGCGAGCGCGGGGACCGGCAGCAGCTTGCCGTGGGCGTCGAAGCGGCCCAGCGTGTCGGCCATGGCCCGGACCTGCAGCGGCAGCGAGCGCGCGTCCGCGGGCAGGCCGGGCAGCGCGGGCGCGGCCGGCGCCACGGCCGTGTTGTTGGCGAACTCAGCCATTGCCTGGGTCAGCTGGCCGACCTTGTCGCCCAGCGATGCCGGCGCTTGCGTGAGGAACCAGACATCGGCCGCCGCGTG
>DASRXO010000858.1:0-4137 GCA_035654095.1 Telluria sp. | reverse complement strand
TTCTTCTTCCACAAGATCACCATGCTGTTCGCGGCATCGGTGCTGCTGGTGCTGGTTGGCATCATCGTCTCGCTGGTGGTCGGCGCCGCGCCCGCCTTCCGCGCCTTCGGCCCCGGTTTCATCACCAGCATCGAATGGGACCCGGTGGGCAACAAATACGGCGCCTTGATCGCCATCGTCGGCACCCTGAGCACGTCCTTCATCGCCTTGCTGATCGCGTTTCCGGTCAGCTTCGGCATCGCCCTGTTCCTGACCGAGATCTGCCCGGTCTGGTTGCGCCGTCCGATGGGTACGGCCATCGAGCTGCTGGCCGGCGTCCCGTCCATCATTTACGGCATGTGGGGCCTGTTCGTGTTCGCGCCGCTGTTCGCCGACCACGTCCAACCCCTGCTCAAACACACGCTCGGCCAACTGCCCTTCATCGGTCCGCTGTTCAGCGGCCCGACCTTTGGCATCGGCATCCTGACCGCTGGCCTGATCCTGGCGGTGATGATCATTCCCTTCATTTCTTCCGTGATGCGCGACGTGTTCGAAATCGTGCCCACCGTGCTCAAGGAATCGGCTTACGGCCTCGGCTGCACCAAGTGGGAAGTGGTGCGCAAGATCGTGCTGCCTTACACCAAGACCGGCGTGGTCGGCGGCGTCATGCTCGGCCTCGGCCGCGCGCTGGGCGAGACCATGGCCGTGACCTTCGTGATCGGCAACTCGAATACCCTGTCGTGGTCGCTGTTCGCGGCCGGTAACTCGATTTCCTCGACGCTGGCCAATGAATTCGGCGAAGCGGAAAAGGTGCTGCACGTGTCCTCGTTGTACGCGCTGGCGCTGATCCTGTTCGCGATCACCTTCATCGTCCTGTCCGCCGCCAAGTTGATGTTGGCCGGCATGTCCCGCAAGGAGGGCGTGAAATGAGCCAGACCATCCGTAACCCGGTCTACCGCAAGCGCCTGCTGGCGCACCGCATCGGCATCGCGCTGTCGGTGCTGGCCATGTCGATCGGCCTGATCGTGCTGGCCTGGATCCTGTCGACCCTGCTGATCAAGGGCTTCGGCGCGCTGTCCGGCCAGCTGTTCATGGCCGATACCCCGGCGCCCGGCAGCGACGGCGGCGGCCTGCGCAACGCCATCGTCGGCAGCCTGCTGATGGTCGGCTTGTCGACCGCGATCAGCACCCCGGTCGGCATCCTGGCCGGCATCTACCTGGCCGAGTACGGCGCCGACAACAAGTTCGCGCAGGTCACGCGCTTCGTCACCGACATCATGCTGTCGGCGCCGTCGATCGTGATCGGCCTGTTCGTCTACGCGCTGTACGTGGCCAAGGTCAATCACTACTCGGGCTATGCCGGCACCATCGCGCTGTCGCTGATCGCGGTGCCGGTGGTGGTGCGCACCACCGACAATATGCTGCGCCTGGTGCCCAACAGCCTGCTCGAAGCCGCGTTCGCGCTGGGCGCGCCGCGTTGGAAGGTGGCGATGCTGGTGCGCTTGCGCGCGGTGAAGGCCGGCGTGGTCACCGGCGTGCTGCTGGCGCTGGCCCGCATCTCGGGCGAGACCGCGCCGCTGCTGTTCACCGCGCTCAACAACCAGTTCTACAGCCACGACATGAACGCGCCGCTGTCCAACCTGCCCACCGTGATCTACCAGTTCGCCATGAGCCCCTACGACAACTGGCGCGAGCTGGCCTGGGGCGGGGCGCTGCTGGTGACGTTCAGCGTGCTGCTGCTGAATATCCTGTCGCGCACCGTGTTCAGCCAGAAGACCCCGAATTAACCCGACGACGATGCCAGCCATGACCACTCCAATGCCGACCCCGATTCCCACCGTGAGCGCGAAGAACAAGACCATCGAAATCGCGGGCCTGAATTTTTTCTACGGCAAGACGCAGAGCCTGACCAACGTCAACCTCGACATCCACGAGAAGCAGGTGACGGCCTTCATCGGCCCCTCCGGTTGCGGCAAGTCGACCCTGCTGCGCACCCTGAACCGGATGTACGACCTGTATCCGGGCCAGCGCGCCGAAGGGACCATCATGTACCGCGGCCGCAACATCCTCGAGCCGGGCCAGGACGTGAACATGTTGCGCGCCAAGGTCGGCATGGTGTTCCAGAAGCCGACCCCGTTTCCGATGTCGGTGTACGACAACATCGCCTTCGGCGTGCGGCTGTACGAAGACCTGTCCAAGGGCGAGATGGACGAGCGCGTCGAATGGGCGCTGAAGAAGGCCGCGCTGTGGGGCGAGGTCAAGGACAAGCTGGGCAAGAGCGGGTTGTCGCTGTCGGGCGGCCAGCAGCAGCGCTTGTGCATCGCGCGCGGGGTGGCGGTCAAGCCGGACGTGCTGCTGCTCGACGAGCCGACCTCGGCGCTGGACCCGATCTCGACCGCCAAGGTGGAAGAGCTGATCAGCGAGCTCAAGCAGGATTACACGATCACCATCGTCACCCACAACATGCAACAGGCGGCGCGTTGTTCCGATTACACTGCCTACATGTACCTGGGCGAACTGGTGGAATTCGGCGAAACCGACCAGCTGTTCATGAACCCGGCGCGCAAAGAGACCCAGGATTACATCACCGGCCGCTTCGGCTGATTGTTGGTTAAAAATCCATTACAATATAAACGGTATAAATCAAAGACGGAGAGCGGCATGATAGGCGAGCATTCATCCAAACAGTACGACCACGAACTCGAGACCATCCGCTCGAAGGTCCTGCTGATGGGCGGCATCGTGGAAACCCAGTTCCTGGACGCGATGACCTGTTTCCGGATCGGTAACGTGGAGCGCGCCGACCGCGTGATCGCCGAGGACGACGCGGTCAACCAGCTCGAAGTGTCGCTCGACGACGCCTGCAGCCACCTGATCGTGCGGCGCCAGCCGACCGCCAACGACTTGCGCACCGTGATGGCCACGATCAAGGTCATCACCGACCTCGAGCGCATCGGCGACGAGGCCACCAAGATCGCGCGCACCGCCAAGAACCTGCACGGCCGCGGCGCGGTCGGCGTCAACCATTACGAGATGGTGCGCACCATCGCCACCGCCACCTCCGACATGCTGCACGACGCGCTGGACGCCTTCGCCCGGCTCGACGGCAAGCAGGCCGTGCAGCTGATCGCCCAGGACGCGGTGATCGACCACGAATTCCGCACCATCATGCGCAACCTGATCACCTTCATGATGGAAGACCCGCGCACGATTTCGTCCGCGCTCGATACGCTGTGGGTCGCGAAGGCGATCGAACGGATCGGCGACCACGCCAAGAACATCGCCGAGTACGTGATCTACGTGGTCGAGGGCAAGGACATCCGTCACACCAAGCCGGCTGCGCCGGCGTCCGACCCAAACCCCGTATAAGACCGATGGCTGCCGAAAAAACCACCGTCCTGATCGTCGAAGACGAGCCGGCGATTGTCGAGCTGGTGACCTTCTCGCTGCGCGAAGCCGGCTGGAACGTGTGCGCGGTGCAGAACGTGGCCGAGGCCTGGGACTTTATCGCCCAGCGCATCCCGCACCTGATCCTGCTCGACTGGATGCTGCCCGACCAGACCGGCCTGCGCCTGCTGGCGCGCATCCGCGCCGACCGCAATTTCCAGGCGATCCCGGTCATCATGCTGACCGCCAAGAGCATGGAAGAAGACAAGATCGCCGGCCTCAACAACGGCGCCGACGACTACGTGACCAAGCCGTTCTCGCCGCGCGAGCTGCTGGCGCGCGCCAAGGCGCTGTTGCGCCGCAAGAGCCCGGAACTGGCGCAGGCCGCGATGAGCGCCGGCGCGGTCACGCTCGACCCGGTCAGCTGCACGGTGGCGATCGACAACCAGCGCATCGACATCGGCCATGCCGAATTCAAGCTGCTCAAATTCCTGCTGGCCCATCCCGAGCGCGTGTTCTCGCGCAGCCAGCTGCTCGACAAGGTGTGGGGCGACCATGTGGTGATCGAAGAGCGCACGGTGGACGTCCACGTGCTACGCCTGCGCAAGGCCCTGAAGGAGTCGGAAAAACTGATCAAGACAGTCCGCAGCGTCGGGTATATGCTGTCGGAAAAATAAAACTGTCGAGTTTATGAATCCCAAACTGCTGTTCTGGATCCCGGCGCTGCTGCGCCTCAGCTTCATTTTGCTCGGCGCCAGCGTGTTCTGGTGG
>DASRXO010000857.1:0-2859 GCA_035654095.1 Telluria sp. | reverse complement strand
CGCTGGCCGATTGCAGCAGGCCGAAGTGCTCGTTCTCCCACAGCACCAGCGGCACCTTGGTCGACTTGGCGGTCGAGACGAAGCCCATCGCGGTGTCGTGCAGGGTGTCGCCGCCGCCCACGATGGTGTGGATGTAGACCTTGCGCCCGGATTCCTGCAGCAGCCCGAAGCAGTCGTTCTCCAGCAGGTAGCCCATCAGCGGCGAGAAAGTGTTGGCGCCGTTGTCGACCACGCAGTTGCCGTCTTCCTCGAGCAGGTCGATCATCAGCGCGTCGAAGCGTTTGGGGTCGATATTGCGCGAGTCGGTCATCACCGGCACGTGCTTCACGTCCATCGCCTTGTAGCGCGAGAAGGTGGCGTTTTCCTGGTCGGTGTCGTAGCAGCGCAGGGGCTGCTCGTCCTTGGGCGCGAGCCATTGCGCGAGGATGGTCGAAACCAGGGTCTTGCCGATGCCGCCTTTGCCCTGCAAGATGAAGTGAACCGTGTTTTGCATCGAATAACTCCCAAAGTAAATCAAGTCAAAGCGAATGGCATGTGCCCAAAAAAACCGGGGTCAGTGCCGACATTCGGACACGGGCTCTGCCGCCATGGCGGCAGAGCCCGTGTCCGAATGTCGGCACTGACCCCGGTTTTGCCGCGAGGTATCACCTCGTCTTATTCGATGAAGCGCAGCAGTCCTTGCAGCGCGTGGACCACGGTCTGTTCGCGTACCGCCTGGCGGTCGCCGCTGAACACCAGCCGCTCGGTATGGGTGGCCTCGCCGCGCGACCAGCCGAAGCAGACCGTGCCCACCGGCTTGCCCGGCACCGCGCCGCTCGGGCCGGCGATGCCGGTGGTCGACAGCGCCACGTGCGCATTGCTGTTGGCCAGCGCGCCCTCGGCCATCGCCGCCGCGACTTCTTCGCTGACCGTGCCCAGTTGCGCGATCAGCGCCGCCGACACGTCGAGCAGCTCGGTCTTGGAAGCGTTCGAATAGGCCACGAAGCCACAGTCGAACCAGCCGGTCGAGCCGGCGATTTCCGTGATCGCCTGCGCCACCCCGCCGCCGGTGCAGGATTCGGCCGTCGCCAGCAGCAGTCCCTTGGCCTGCAGCGCGCGGCCGACTGTGGCCGCCAGATCGATGATGTCGTTCGTCACGTGAAGCTCCTTTTGTTGCTGTAATCGGCGTTTCTACTTTACCACGCGCGCCGGCGCGGTGGCCGCTGTCCGCCGTGAAATTAGCGCTCCGGATACCGCCCCGGATAGCGCCCGGCGAATGATTGCCATTTTTTAAATGTTTCAAATTAATTGCTACGAATTCACAAAAAAAGGGTAGAGTGGATTCTGCATGGGCGTGCCTCATCGGTTGCGTGCGCCCTGCGAGCCGCCCTGCTGTTATCGTCTGCCCGGCTGGGCTCGCTTGAGCCCATGCCTGACAGGAGGTGTCACATTTCTCGGACAGGATCGACCATGCCGTTTGCGCCACATCGGAGACTGCGCCGCGCCAGCTGGATGGCGCTTTGCCTGTGCCTGTGGCTATCGCTGTCGCTGCCGTTCGGCGCGGCCCGGGCCGAGAGCGCGCCGCTCGAGCGCCAGGTCAAGGCCGCCTATCTGTACAAATTCGCCGGTTTCGTCGAGTGGCCCGAGGGCAGCTTCGCGCGGCCCGACGCGCCGCTGCAGATCGGCGTGGCCGGCAACGATGCGCTGGCCGAGCAAATCGAGCAGATGGTGGCCGGGCGCAGCATCAACGGCCACCCGATCGCGGTACGCAAGCTGCACCGCGGCGAGGCGCTGGCCGGCCTGCACATCCTGTTCGTCGGCGCGCTCGAACGCAGCGCGGCGGCCGAACTGCTGGCGGCCGCGCGCGGCCAGTCGCTGCTGACGGTGACCGACTCGGACGACATGGCGGCGCTCGGCAGCATGGTCAATTTCGTGGTGGCCGACGACCGCCTGCGCTTCCAGGTGGCGCTCAAGGCGGTGGCCGCCAGCCGCCTGCGCATCAGCGCGCGCATGCTGGCCGCAGCCTACAAAGTGCAGGGTGCCATATGATGCGCCTGCGCTCGGTGCGCCAGAAGCTGGTGGCCGTGGTCATGGCCACCACCTTCGCCGCGCTGCTGGTCTCGATCGGCACCGTGATCGCCTACGACCTGCGCTCCTACCACCGTTCCCTGCTCGGCGACATGGCGACCCAGGCCGAATTGATAGGCCACATGACGTCGGCGGCCTTGACGTTCGACGACCGCCGCCTCGCCACCGAGAACCTGGCGCTGCTGCGGATCCGTCCGATCGTGCGCGCCGGCGCGATCTACAACGCCAACGGCACGCTGTTCGCGTCCTACCTCGCGCCGGGCGAGACGCACGCCTTCCCGACCCAGCCCGAGGCCAGCAACGCGCGGGTCGAAGGCCAGCAGCTGGTGCTCTACGAGCGCATCGTCGAGAATGGCGAATTCCTCGGCACGGTCTACCTGCGCGCCGAGTACGCGCTGGTCGCGCGCACCCTCGACTACCTGGCCATCGCGCTGGGCGTGACCCTGATGGCGATGGCGGTGGCCTTCCTGCTGATGCGCCGTCTCGGCCTGATCATCACCGCGCCGATCACCGCGATCACCGGCATCGCGCGCGAAGTGGTCACCACGCGCGACTATTCGCGCCGCGCGCCGCGCACCAGCAACGACGAGGCGGGCGAACTGGTCGACTCCTTCAACGCGATGCTGACCGAGATCGAGCAGCGCACCGGCGCGCTGGAGAATTCGAACCGCGAGATCGTGCGCGAAGCCGAGGAGCGCACCCGCGCCCAGCAGGAAGTGATGCGCCTGAACGAGCAGCTCGAGGCGCGCGTCCACGAGCGCACCTTGCAGCTCGAGCTGACCAACGCCGAAC
>DASRXO010000856.1:0-2447 GCA_035654095.1 Telluria sp. | reverse complement strand
CCACTTTTCCGATCAATACGCCGGTGGCGGCGCGGGCCAAAATGCGCGATAATGCTCGATTCGGCCCGAAGTGCGCGCCCTGTTGTCATTAACGCTTGCCGCTGCGCGGCGTTGCGCGCTATAATTGTCGGCTTTTTCCGCCCAGCACAACTTTTTGGAATTATTATGGTCGTTATTCGTTTAGCTCGTGGAGGCGCCAAAAAGCGCCCGTTCTTCAACATCGTTGCAACGGACTCGCGCAATCGCCGCGATGGCCGCTTCATCGAGCGCATCGGTTTCTATAACCCGATGGCAGCTGGTGGCGAAGTGGGCCTGCGCATCACCGCGGACCGCCTGGCCTACTGGCAAGGCGTTGGCGCACAACTGTCGCCAACCGTGGCACGCCTGGTCGCATCGCAGCCGGCCGCCTAAGCTGTTCAGGTGCAAGTCCCCGACGACCTGACCCAGGTCGGGTATGTGTCCGGCGCTTATGGCGTCACCGGTTCGATACGGGTCACACCGTTCTCGACCGACGCGGACGCGCTGCTGAAGCTGCAGACCTGGTGGCTGGATAAGCCCGGCCAGCATGCGGTCGAGGTACGGACGGCGAAAATGCACGGCGGCGACGTCGTGGCCCAGCTGGTCGGGGTCGTGGGGCGCGATGCCGCCGAGGCGCTGAAAGGCGCCGCCGTGACGGTCCCGCGCAGCCAGTTTCCCGCGTTGCCCGCCGATGAGTTTTACTGGTCCGACCTGATCGGGCTGGACGTAGTCAATTTGCAGGGTGAGGCCTTGGGGCAGGTCACCGACATGATGCACAACGGCGCGCAATCGATACTGCGCATCGCGCCCGTGCCCGATGCCGGCGGCGAGAGTATGGCGCCCGAGCGCCTGATCCCGTTCGTAGACCAGTTCGTCAAGACCGTCGACCAGGCGAAGAAAACAATCACGGTGGATTGGGGCCTCGATTATTAGGGCCCGATGCGCCAAGCGAGAGCTCGATGCAATTTGACGTCGTGAGCTTGTTTCCAGAGATGTTTGCGGCATTGACGCAGTCCGGGGTGACCCGGCGCGCCTTCGAGCAGCAGCGCTGGGGCCTGTCGATCTGGAATCCGCGCGATTTCACGACCGACAATCACCGCACCGTGGACGACCGGCCTTATGGCGGTGGCCCGGGGATGGTGATGCTGGCCAAGCCGCTGGAAGCGACCATCGCGGCGGCCAGGCAGCGCCAGGTCGCGCTCGGATTGCCGGCGCCGCGCGTGGTGTTCATGTCGCCGCAAGGCAGGCCGCTGACGCATGAGCGCGTGATGCGCTTGAAGGAAGAAGCCGGGCTGGTGCTGCTGTGCGGACGCTACGAAGCGGTCGACCAGCGCCTGCTGGACCGGGTGGTGGATGAAGAAATCAGCCTCGGCGATTTCGTGCTGTCGGGCGGCGAATTGCCGGCCATGGCGCTGATGGATGCGGTGGTGCGGCAGTTGCCGGGCGTGCTGGGCGACGACGCCTCGGCGCTCGAGGACAGCTTCGTCAACGGCCTGCTCGATGCGCCGCATTACACGCGGCCCGAGAGCTACGAGGGCGTGAGCGTGCCGCCGGTGCTGATGGGCGGCAACCACGCCGAGATCGACAAGTGGCGGCGCCAGCGCATGCTGGAAGCGACCGCCGCCAAGCGGCCCGATCTGCTGGCCAAGGCGCGCGACGCCGGGCAGCTGAGCAAGGCCGACGAAAAGTTTTTGGCGGGTTTGGTAAAACCCGCGCAGTAAGCAGTAGCTGGCAGCAGTACCAAACCGCAGGCATGTCGCCCGCGTGTTTAACCCCATCCTCTACCGGGCATTGCAGCGCCGCGCCGGCACGATGGTTATCGGAGTCCTAAAAATGAACTTGATTCAACAACTCGAGCAAGAAGAAATTGCCCGCCTGGGGAAATCGATTCCCGATTTCGCACCGGGCGATACCGTGATCGTCAATGTCAACGTGGTCGAAGGTACGCGCAAGCGCGCCCAGGCCTACGAAGGCGTGGTCATCGCGCGTCGCAACCGCGGCCTGAACTCGAACTTCATCGTTCGCAAGATCTCGTCGGGCGAAGGCGTGGAGCGTACGTTCCAGCTGTATTCCCCGCTGATCGCGTCGATCGAAGTCAAGCGTCGCGGCGATGTGCGCCGCGCCAAGCTGTACTACCTGCGCGAGCGTTCGGGCAAATCGGCGCGTATCAAAGAAAAACTGCCGAATCGTCGTCCTGCAACCGCGGCTGCCCAGTAATAGCGTCTGCGTTGTGAAAAAGGCATCCCGACCCGGATGCCTTTTTTTGTTTATAGCTGGAGGTGACCCCATTGGCTACAGTCCCATTTGATCCAAGCAAGCTGCCGGTGGACGATATTGCCGGCGAATCGGCGCTGCATCCCGAGCGCCTCGATGCCGCGTGGCTGCGCCGGCGCTTTGCCGAGCCGCCCGCGTGGGCGGCCGAAGCGCTC
>DASRXO010000855.1:0-4936 GCA_035654095.1 Telluria sp. | reverse complement strand
CTGTTCACCGCCGCGCAAGGCGGCCCGCTGGTGGTGTCGAAAGACGTCGTGCTGACCGGCGACTACATCTCGAGCGCGACCGCCAGCTTCGACCAGAACCAGCAGCCCTCGGTCAGCATCGACCTGAACGGCGACGGCGGCCGCAAGATGCGCGAAGCCACGCGCGACCACGTCGGCAAGCGCTTGGCGATCCTGCTCAAGGAAAAGAACAAGTACACGATCCTGTCGGCGCCGACCATCCAGAGCGAGCTGGGCACCCACTTCTCGATCACCAACATGGGTAGCGCCGAGAAGTCGGCCGAGCTGGCACTGCTGCTGCGCTCGGGCGCGCTGTCGGCGCCGATGGACGTCATCGAAGAGCGCGTGATCGGGCCGCAGCTGGGCGCCGAGAACATCGCCAAGGGCTTGTACTCGACCGTGTACGGCTTTGCCGCGATCGCCATCTTCATGATCATCTACTACCAGCTGTTCGGCTTCTTCAGCGTGCTGGCGCTGGCCTGCAACCTGGCGTTCCTGCTGGCCTTGCTGTCGATGCTGCAAGCGACCTTGACGCTGCCGGGCATCGCGGCGATCGCGCTGGCGCTCGGCATGGCGATCGACGCCAACGTGCTGATCAACGAGCGCATCCGCGAGGAGCTACGCGCCGGGAATACGCCGCAAGCGTCGATCGCGGCCGGCTTCGACCGCGCGTGGGCGACCATTTTGGACTCCAACGTGACCACCCTGATCGTCGGCCTGGCGTTACTGGTGTTCGGTTCGGGTGCGGTGCGCGGCTTCGCGGTGGTGCACTGCCTGGGCATCTTGACCTCGATGTTCTCCGCGGTGTTCGTGTCGCGCGGCGTGGTCAACCTGTGGTACGGCCGCCAGAAGAAGCTGGGCAAGATCGCGATCGGCACCGTCTGGACCCCTGGCCTGTCGACGGCCAAAAAATAATCAGCTAACCAGGAACCAAGATGGAATTTTTCAAGATCAAGCGGGACATCCCGTTCATGCGCCACGCGTTGATTTTCAACGTGATTTCGGCGCTGACCTTCGTCGCGGCGGTGTTCTTCCTGGCGACCAAGGGTCTGCATTTCTCGGTCGAGTTCAAGGGCGGCACCGTGATGGAGCTGAAGTACCCGCACGCGGCCGACCAGGAGAAAATCCGCCGCAACCTCGAGAAGCTCGGCTACGAGCAGCCCGAGGTCAGCAGCTTCGGCACGGCCCAGGACGTGTTGCTGCGCCTGCCGATCATCAAGTCGGTGGCCGGGGCCAGCGGCTCGCAGACCGTGTTCAACGCGCTGTGCGCGGCCGAGAGCGGCACGCCGAAGCAGGTCGACAGCGTCACGCCGAAGGGCGAGCACGTGGCCAAGACCGGCTGCTACGACGCGGCCGGCAGCGAAGTGCTGACCTTGCAGCGGGTTGAATTCGTCGGCCCGCAGGTGGGCGACGAGCTGGCCCAGAACGGCCTGAATGCGCTGGTGATGGTGGTGATCGGCGTGATGATCTACCTGGCGATCCGCTTCGAGTGGAAATTCGCGGTGGCGGCGATTATCGCGAACTTGCACGACGTGGTCATCATTCTCGGTTTCTTCGCCTTCTTCCAGTGGGAGTTTTCGCTGACGGTGCTGGCGGCGGTGCTGGCGGTGCTGGGTTACTCGGTCAACGAGTCGGTGGTGATTTTCGACCGGATCCGCGAGAACTTCCGCAAGCAGCGCAAATCGACGGTGATGGAAGTGATCGACAACGCGATCACCAGTACGATCTCGCGCACCATCATCACGCACGGCTGCACGCAGATGATGGTGCTGTCGATGCTGTTCCTCGGCGGCCAGACCTTGCACTACTTCGCGATCGCGCTGACGATCGGTATCTGCTTCGGCATTTACTCGTCGGTGTTCGTGGCGGCGGCGGTGGCGATGTGGCTGGGCGTCAAGCGCGAAGACCTGATCAAGCCGATCAAGGAAAAGGACGAAACGGACGGCGCGGTGGTGTAAGCGGCGTTTCCGTTGAGGCAAGAAGGCAGTGCAGGCTGCCTTTTTTTTCGTGGAAATATGGGGTCACGTCTGACATTCGTACATTTTTCGGATTAAATGTACGAATGTCAGACGTGACCCCATGTGTCGGTATGGCATCTTTTCGCCCTCTGCCTCTGCCGCCACCCTCTGCGCATCGACTACCCCCCGAGTCGAATGCTTGCGATCGCGGCGTGGGGTCACGTCTGACATTCGTACATTTTTTTGCAGAAATGTACGAATGTCAGATGTGACCCCAAGTTGCGAAATTGAGGTCTGTCCCCGGTTTTGAAGTAAAGTTGTGGCAATGAATGCAAAGCTCATCGCCACCATCAGGCTGCATTGCCAGCATATCGCCCGTCCGCGCTTGACCGATCCGGGCGCGCTGGTCGCGCAGATGGGGGCGATGCAGGCCCAGGATCACGCGAACGCGCTGTGGGCCATCGGCCTGCGCACCGCCGGCGCCGATGCCGTCAGCGTGCGCGCCGCGATCGCCGATCGCCGCATCGTGCGCAGCTGGGTCTTGCGCGGCACCCTGCATTGCGTCGCCGGCGCCGACCTGCGCTGGATGCTGGCGCTGCTGGGCGAGCGCAGCATCGCCGGCATGGCCGGCCGCCATCGCGGCCTCGGACTCGACGACAAGCTGTTCGCCGCCTGCGCCAAGCTGGTCGTCAAGGCGCTCGCCGGCGGCAAGCAGATGACGCGCCCCGCGCTGTTCGCGCTGCTCGACGACGCCGGCATCGCGACCACCGGCCAGCGCGGCATCCACATCCTCTGGCGCCTCGCGCAACAGGGCCTGCTGTGCTTCGGCGACCACGCCGGCAAGCAGCCGACCTTCGCCCTGCTCGACGACTGGCTGCCGGCCCCCGGTCCGCGCTACACCCGCGACGAGGCGCTGGCCGAACTGGCGCACCGTTACGCCACCAGCCACGGCCCGGCCAGCGCCGCCGATTTCGCGTTCTGGGCCGGCATCAAGCTGTCCGACGCCAGGCTCGGCCTGGCCGCGGGCGAAGGCCTCGAACAGGTGGAGGCGGACGGCGTCCGCTATTGGATGGCGCCGGGCGCGGCCGAAGCAAGCGCCGCGCCCGGCGGCGTATTCCTGTTGCCCGGATTCGATGAATACCTGTTGGGATACAAGGACCGCGGCGCGGTGCTCGCCGCCGAGCATGCACCGCGCATCGCGCCCGGCGGCAACGGCGTGTTCAAGCCGATGATCGTGTCCGGCGGCCGCATCGTCGGCACCTGGCAGCGTGCGGGTGCCGGCGTCGGCACCGAACCGTTCATCGCCCTCAAGCGGCGCCGACACCAAGGCGATCGAGGCCGCAGCGCTCGCGGTGTCCGCCTTCTGGACCGGGAAAACATGACCCGACGCAACTATTGATGGCGCTTGCTGACTATTTGTTCAGTTGTGTGTGGCAACGCACAGAGGAAGTGCACCGGGGGAACTATAGTGGAATCGTCTCTTTCAGGACATCCCTAGTTTTGGACTTCACCCGCTCCTCGGAGCGGGTTTTTTTTGCCCGGGCTCAGCCGAGGGCCGCGGTCAGGGTCCGCACTTCGTCGGCCGATTCCTCGAGGATGCTGTTGAGGGTGCCGTCGCCGATCACGAAATCGATGGTCGCCGCGGCCTGGCGCGAGGTGGCGCCGGGACGTTCGTGCAGCGGCGACGCGACCGGGGCCAGGTCATTCGCCAGCAGCAGCGTGTCGCCCAGGGTCTCGGGCGGCAGCGCGCGCATGCCGACCCACATCGCTTCGATCGCCTCCATCACGGCGGCCGGCACGCCGAGCTTTTGCAGCACGCCGCGCCCGATCGCCATTTCGCCGTGCTCGATCCATTCCCCCGGGTCGCCGTCCAGCAGGCCGGGGTGCTCTTCGGCGCGCGATAGCAGGTAGAAGCCGCCTACTTCGTGCACGATGCCGGCAAATAGCGCCGTTTCATGGTCGGTATGGGTGACCCGGCGGGCGATCACCTGGGCCAGCGCGGCCACGTGGGCCGAGTGCTGCCACAGCTGGTCGGCCTTGGCGCGCAACAGCGGATGGCGGATCTTGCTGTCGAGCTGGCGCACGATCACCGCCGCCGCCAGCGCATTCAGGGTGCGGAAGCCGACCCGCTGCACCGCCGAGCGCACATTCGTGATTTCGCTGCCGGAGCGGTTGTAGGCGACCGAGTTGGCGATCGCCACGGTGCGCGCGGCCAGCAGGGGCTCGGCCTGGACCAGGCGTGCCGCCGCATCGGCGTGGCAATCGGGATCGTTCAGCGCCCGCTGCAGCCTGAGCGTGGCGTCGACGTTGGTCGGGAAGGTAAGCTCGCCGCGGCTGGCCTGGGCGGCGATGCTTTTGAAGGCTTCGGGTCTGTCCATGGAAAAATTATACTCCCATTCTCCGGGCCAACTTCAGCAAAATGATGCTTTAAGGCACGTTTTTGAGGACAGGATGAGACAGCTCAGGGTTCACTGAAGATCGCGTCGCAGCCGTCCTGGGTCGCTTCGGTGTCTTGCAGCTCGTCGACCAGGCCGAGGTCGAACAGTTCCTCGACCGCATTCATGAAGCTGTTGATCTTGGTGGCGCCGATCAGGCGGTAGATCTCGCCGGCCTCGTTGCGTACGCCGATCAGCATCTTTTCCTGGCGTACTTCGTCGGGCGTGGCCTGGTTCAGCAGCAGGTTGCCGATGATGCGCTTGTCAAACTTGGCGGGCTTTTTGCCGTCGAGCAGGGTGGTTTTCAATATTCTTCCTTGTAATATGGCGGGCAGGGCGCTTGGTCCGGACCCTGGTCGGCCGATGCGATCAGTTGCTTGAGCTTGCCCAGGGCGGCGTCGATCTGGTCGAAATCGGCCTCGGTCAAGCTCGCGAACAGCTGTTTGCCGTGGGCGATCACTTTCGGGAATACCTCCTGGAACAGGCCCTCGCCGCAGGGGGTGAGCCGGACGTAGAAGGAACGCT
>DASRXO010000854.1:0-5156 GCA_035654095.1 Telluria sp. | reverse complement strand
GCGGATGGTTGGGCAGCCGGGCCAGCCGGCGCTCGAAACTGCGGCGGTGGGCCAGCCCGGTCAGCGGGTCGTGGCCGGCCTGGTGCGCGAGCTCGTCCTCGGACCGGAAACGGACCCGGATGTGGTAGATCATGAACAGCGCGGTCAGCAGGGCCAGCAGGTTGAACAGGTGCACCAGGCGCGTGATGCCCACCACGTTGCGCTCGGTCAGCGCGCTGTTTTCGGCGATGCTGGTCTGCGACATCGCCTGCAAGTCTTCCATCCGGCGCCGCAAGTCGGTGACGTCGCGGTTCAGGTTGGCCAGCACGCTGCGCAGGCCGGCCAGGTTGGGCGGCGCGGCCGCCATGTAGGTGGCGAACTGCGGCAGCATGCCGATCATGTGGCGGTGCAGCACGTGGATCTGGTCGATATCGTCGCCCGGGCCGTAGCTCGCTTCCAGCCGCGTCAGGCTGTCGGCCATCTCGCCCCGGGTCGCGTGCTCGAGTTCGGCGAAGCGCTCGCGGCCGATCGACTCGGCATAGTATTTATTGAGCGCCAGCTGGTAGCGCTGCACCGCGTCTTCGAACTCGGCCAGCGCGCGCATTTGCGGGATCTTGCGCTCGAGCAGCGGCACGGTGCTGCGGCGGATGTCGCCCGTGGTGCGTTCCATCACCATCGACAGCGCGATGCCGCAGCCGATCACCGCCAGCAGCAGCGCGTAGATCGGCCAGCGGTAGCGCCGCCGCGCCAAGCGCGCGAAAGCAGCGGGCAGGACGCGCGGGGCGGCGGGCGGCGACAGGACGCCGCCGCGGCCGGCGAAGGTGGAGGACATCGGCCGGTCCCCGCTCAACCGGCGCTGCCGGCGGGCGCCAGCGCATGCCGCATGCAGTCGATGATGGCGTCGCCGTCGAAGGGCTTGGCCAGGAAGGCGCGGGCGCCGGCCGCGCGCGCGCGTTCGCGGATCGCCGCTTCCGGGAAGGCGGTCAGCACGATCGCCGGCACCGTGCCGCCGCGCTGGTGCAGCAGCTCGAGCAGGGCCAGGCCGCCCATGCCGGGCATCTGGACGTCGGTCACGATCAGGTCGTTGTCGAGCGCGCCCTCGGCGGCCAGGAACGCCTCGGCCGAGGCGAACAGGCGCACGCTCATGCCCAGCGAGCGCGCCAGGCTGCCGAGGGCGACGCGCACCGACTGGTCGTCGTCGATGATGGATACATGCCGATGTTCAAACAAAACTACCTCCTCAAGCTTGGAAGCAGCATACAAGCTGGGGCAGGGCGGCGCCATCATACCAGCGTATAGGGCGGCAGGGCGGCGCGGATGGACGCGGCTCAGCGGACCGCGGCCAGTGCCGCCGCCATGCGCACCAGGTCGGCGAAGGTCTTGGCGCCCATCTTGCGCATCGCATTGCCGCGGTGGATCTTGACGGTGATTTCGCTGGTGCCGATGTCGGCGGCGATCTGCTTGTTCATCAGGCCGCGCGCGGCCAGCGCCATGACTTCGCGCTCGCGCGGGGTCAGCGCGGCGTGGCGCGCGGCCAGCTCGGCGCCGGCCTGGGCCTGGGCGCGCCGCTGGCGGTCGGCCTCGATCGCCAGCGCCACCGCGTCCAGCAAGTCCTGTTCGCGAAACGGCTTGGCCAGAAAGTCGACCGCCCCGGCCTTCATCGCGCGCACCGACATCGGGATGTCGCCATGGCCGGTCATGAACACGATCGGCAGCCCGTTGTTGGTTCGGTTCAGCTCGGCTTGCAGCTCGAGCCCGCTGCCGCCGGGCAGGCGCACGTCGAGCAGCAGGCAGCTGGGCAGCGCGGGCAGGGGCTGGCGCAGGAACTCGGCGACCGAGGCGTAGCTCGCGGTGCGCATGCCGACCGAGCGCAGCAGGCTCGAGAGCGCCGTGCGCAGCGCAGCGTCGTCATCGACGATGCAGACCAGTTCCTCGTTCATGACGCCACCGCCATCGCCGCCAGCGCCGGCAGCGCGATTTCGAAGGTGGCGCCGGGCGCCAGCTTGGGCAGCGCGCGGATGCTGCCGCCATGCGCCTCGACGATCGAGCGGCAGATCGCCAGGCCCATGCCCATGCCGTCCGGCTTGGTCGTGTAAAAGGCTTCGAACAACTGGGGCAGCTCGGCGGCGGGGATCCCGGGCCCGTTGTCGCTGACCGTCAGCAGCACCCGGCCATCGGCGGCGGGCGCGGTGCCCAGCCGCACCTGGCCGCCATGGCCGATCGCCTGCATCGCGTTGATCAAGAGGTTGATGATGACTTGCTGCAGCTGGATGCGGTCGCCGCTGACGGCCGGCAGTGCCGGCGCCAGCGCCAGCGTCAGGCCGACCGCGCGCACCGACAGTTCGCGCCGCAGCAGCCGCGCGGCGTCCTCGGCGGCCGCGTTCAGGTCGAGCGCGGCGTGGCGCAGCTCGCCCTTGTGCGCCAGCGCGCGGATGCGGCGGATCACCTCGCTGGCGCGGCGCGTATCGTCGAGCATGTGGCCGATCGCCTGGCGCGCTTCCTCGAGGTCGGGTTCGGCGCGGTTAATCCAGCGCAGGCTGGCATTGCCGTTGGCCGAAATCGCCGCCAGCGGCTGGTTGACTTCATGCGCGATCGAGGCCGCCAGTTCGCCCAGCGTGATCACGCGCGTGGCGTGGGCCAGTTGCTGGCGCAAGCCGTTCAGGGAGTCGGTGGCGTCCAGGCGCGCCACTGCCAGCAGCGCCGTGATGCCGATCGCGGCCAGGCTGACCAGGCAGCGTCCGAAGGCCGAGCTGGCCCACATCTCGTCGTGCGACATCAGGAAGGCCGCCGCGGTCAGCAGCAGGCAGGCGGTGCTGGTGGCCAGCACGCCGCGCCGGCGCCAGACATTGGCCGCGAGCACCACCACCACCACGTACAGCACCGCGATCGCGATGTCGAGCCGGGTGAAGGCGTCGACCGCGAAGATGAGCACCGTCAGCGCCACGATGGCGGCCGGCTGCGCGCGCGCGGGGGCGGAACGGAACATGGAGTCCTCTATGGATGAGTGACCAAGTATAAAACAAGGCGCGCGCGCTGGCGAGGGGGACGGGCATTAAACCTTGGTATAGGTTTCGATACCGAAGTGCGATAGGGCGGCGGCGCCGGAGCGCCTACCATATTGTTGCGGCATCCTCGTCCTGGCCACCGGTGCGCGCCGGGGTTGAGCGACCTCAACAGAAAGTGTGGCGGGCGGAACAAGCCGCCGCGCAGGGGGTCTGACTGCTGACAACCACGGAGGAACCATGACTGCGACAACACCGGATTGGGATGTGGAGCGCGCCAGGCGCTGGCTCGCGCAGCACCAGTGGGGCGAGGCGCTGACGGCCGAGCTGACCGCCCAGCGCACGCCCGAGCACTTGCGCAGCTGGCTGCTGATGGTCGAGGCGATGCGGGCCTCGCCCGCCACGCCGGAAGACTGGGAAGACGTGGCGATGTGGCCGGCGCTGACCGCCGGCCTCTACCTGTAGCCGCCGCTCAGGCCGCCATGGCCAGGCGCTGCTGCAACATGGCGAGCACGGCCGCCTCGGCGGGCTGCAGGGCGTGCAGATCTTCGGCCGCGTCCTGCCCGGCGCGCAGCGCTTCCAGCACCGCGCCTTCGAGATAGGCGTCGATGAGCGCCGGGTGCACATAGCATTTGCGGCAGATCGAGGGCGTGTTGCCGAGTTTTTCGGCCACCGATTCGATCGCCCGCACGATGTTCTTCCTGGCCTGGGCCGGGGAATCGAATTGCGCGAACTCGCGCAGCGCGAGCGCGGCCAGCACGGTGCCGGCCCAGGTCCGGAAATCCTTGGCCGTGTAGTCCTCGCCGCTGATGCCGCGCAGGTAGTCGTTGACGTCGGCCGAGTCGACCGAATGGGTGGCGCCGTCGTCGTCCACGTACTGGAACAGCTCCTGGCCCGGCAGGTCGCGCGCGCGGGCGATGATGCGCGCCAGGCGCTTGTCCTCGACCTTGATCGCGTGGTAGACCCCGCTCTTGCCGCGGAACCGGAACTCGACCGCGCTGCCGTCGATCCGCACATGGCGCGCGCGCAGCGTGGTCAGGCCGAAGGAGTGGTTGCTGCGCGCATATTCCTCATTGCCGATGCGCATCAGCGTGACTTGCAGCAGGTAGACGATGGTGGCCAGCACCTTTTCGCGCGGCAAGCCGGGCAGCGCGAGCGCGGCGTCGACCTGGCGCCGGATCGCCGGCAGCGCCTTGCCGAATTCGAGCATGCGTTCGTATTTGACCTCGTCGCGCAGCGCGCGCCAGCGCGGGTGGTAGCGGTATTGCTTGCGGCGTTTGGCGTCGCGCCCGGTCGCCTGCAGGTGGCCGTTGTCGCGCGCACAGATCCAGACCTCGGTCCAGGCCGGCGGAATGGCGAGCGACTTGATGCGCGCCAGCGTGGCCTCGTCGCGCACCGCTTCGCCGTGCGCATCGGCGTAGCGGAAAGCGGCGCCGTCGGCCAGGCGTGCGATGCCCGGCATGCTGTCGTGCACGTAGCGCAAGCCGGCCGACCTGGCGGCGGACGGCGCATCGGCCGCGAGCAGGCCGAGGGCGGCCGGCGCTTCGTGCTTCATCGACGCGCCCGCTCAGTCGCGCGGGCGGCGCAAGGTGGACGAGTCGTCGGTTTCGCGCGCATCCTTGAGGCGGCCGTCGGCCGGTTGGCGGGCGCCGAGTTTGGTGTCGTCGTTGAGGTTGCGCTGTTGCCGTTCGCGCTGCAGTTCGCGATCGAGCTGGGTCGGTCCGGTCTTGTCGTTCATGGCGGCCCTCGGTGTGTTGGCTTGTTGCTTACGTTACACCAGCTGACGAAAAACGTCCGGTTTCAATTGTGCGCGCTGCCCGCGCCGGATTTGGCCTACGTGCGGGCCGCGCGCGTTCCTATTTTTGACGGCGCAGCTGAGCACTACTATGAAGCCTTGCATACCGCGAAGGAGACACCATGAAACCCCAAAGCAAGGACGCGATCGCGTTGCTGAAAGCCGATCACAAGGAAGTCAAGGCGCTGTTCGCCAAGTTCGACGGCCTGAGCGACCGCTCCAAGGTCAGCAAGAAAGCCGTGGCCGACCGGATCTGCGAGGCGCTGACCGTGCACACCCGGATCGAGGAAGAAATTTTCTACCCGGCCGTGCGCAAGGCGATCAAGGACGACGACATCATGGACGAGGCGGTGGTCGAGCATGCCGGCGCCAAGGACCTG
>DASRXO010000853.1:0-9866 GCA_035654095.1 Telluria sp. | reverse complement strand
GGTGGAAGGACTTGAACAGCTCGGCGATCTGGCCCTCGCTCATGCCGATGCCGGCGTCCTGCACCTCGAAGCAGACCATGGCGTCGCTGTCGGAATCCTGCAGCGGCCGCGCGCGCACCCGGATGCTGCCGTTCTCGGAGAACTTGATCGCATTGCTGGTGAAGTTGAGCAGCACCTGCTCGAGCCGCAGCGGATCGCCGCGCATCTGCTGCGACAGGCCGGGCGCGATCTCGAACTCCAGCGCCAGGCCCTTGATCGCGGCCGCCTCGCCCAGCTGATTGGCGATGTTCTGCATCAGCGTATCGAGGCTGAAATCGAGCACTTCGAGCTCCAGCTTGCCGGCTTCGATCTTCGAGAAGTCGAGGATGTCGTTGATGATGCCCAGCAGGTGCTGGCTCGAATGGTAGATCTTCTCGAGGTAGTCGCGCTGCTTGGGATTGGTCACCGACTTGAGCGCCAGGTGCGACATGCCGATGATGCTGTTCATCGGCGTGCGGATCTCGTGGCTCATGTTCGACAGGAAGTTACTCTTGGCCTGATTCGCCGCGTCGGCCTGGGCCTTCAGCTCATGCAGCTCGGTGACGTCGGTCGACAGGCCGATCACCGCCGTCACTTCGCCGTCCAGCATGACCGGCACCTTGACGGTCCACAGCTGGCGCGCGTCGCCATCGAGCTGGGCGAATTCGATCTGGCTGGCCTGGCGCGCGCCGCCGGCGAAAATCTGCTGGTCCTGTTGCCAGTATTCGTCGGCACGCGCGGCCGGCATCACGTCCCGATCGAGCTTGCCGATGACGTCCTCGGCAGCCTTCCCCATCGCCGCGGCGGTCTTGGCGTTGACGTAGAGGTAGCGCCGCTCGCGGTCCTTCATGTAGACGTGGGCGTCGACGCTGTCGAGAACCGAATCGAGCAGCAGGCGCTGTTCGATCGCACTGCGCCGCGACCAGTAGAGCGTGAAGAAAAAACCGTAAATCAGCATGGTGCCGGCGAACCCGGCCAGCAGCGCGAGCGGCGGCAAATAGGTGTCGAAGTCGTTATACAGGTCGGTCTTTTTGGCGCGGAACCTGGCCTTCCACAGGCTGCCGTTGAAATCGACCGGCAGCACCGTCTCGTACCAGGCATCCGGATTGATCCGCGCCGGCGCGGCCTGCAGCGCGCCGTCGTCGTCGTACAGCAGGCGGTCGTCGCGCTCGATGGTGGACGTCAGGCCCTGGGTCTCCGGGCTGTCGTCGACATACAGCGCCAGCTTGACCTTGCGGCCAGCCATGTCGGCCAGCGCACGCTGCACCATCGCCGCCACCCCGAAGCCCACGCCCACCGATCCGACATACGCGGCGCGGCGCTCCGCCACGTCGGTCAGCGGCATGCCGGCGCGGTAGACCGGCAGCCGCAGCCCGAGCCCGATATGCGGCACGGGCAGCGCGATGACGATCGGCCGGCCCGAGGCGCTCAGCTGGCCGGTGTCGCGCGCGCGGTCGAGCGCCGCGCGCACCTCGGGGCCGGCCATCGCGATGTCGGCGCCGAATTTGCCGCGCAGCGCCGACATCGGTTCGAGGAAGGTCAGCACCGTGTAGTCGGGGCGGCGCCCCGGCGGCACGATGGCGAAATCGGGATGGCCGCCCGGGTCGAGGCTGCGGTCGCGCCGCACCGCCGCGACGAAGGCGTCGCGGCCGGCGTCCTCGACATACTCGGCGAAGGTGACGCCTTCGATGGCCGGGAAGTGTTCGCGGATCGCCAGCGCCTCGACGTAGCGGTGGAACTGCAGGCGCGTGACGCGCGCGTCGGAGGTGTTGAACAGCGCCCTCAGGCCGCGCACCACGTCGGTATACGACTTGATGCGCGCGCCCAGGCTGTACTGGGCGCTGCGCGCGATGCCGTCGAAGCGCTGGCGCGCGTCGTCCTCCACGGTCTTGGAGGCGCCCACGTACAGGCCGGCCGCGACCAGCGTGGACAGCGACAGGCCGACGCCCCACAGGCGCACCCGAGACAGCCCTGTCCCGGTGACGGTGTTTGCCATGCTGCGCGTGATCGCTTGCGTCATCGTGTCGGCCTGTCGGCAAAAAAATCGGTCCTGGTCGCAGCATACATCAGCGCGGCGCGCCAGCCAATTTTCGTCTGCGGACAACGCCGGATATCGCTTCCCGGGCCGGAAATATTGCTACTATATGCAATCGGCCACGCCGGCCGCCCCCCTGGAGACTTACACACGATGCGAACACTGGCAACTGGCGTCCTGCTCGGACTGGCCGCGATCGGCGCCGCGCAGGCCCAAAAAAGCGCGGAACCGCAAGACAATTTCCGCTGGCTGGAAGAGGTTTCGGCCGACAAATCGCTGGCCTGGGTCAAGCAGCACAACGCCGCCGCCCAGAAGGAAATCGAAGGACGGCCCGAATTCGCGGGCATCCATGCGCGCCTGAAGACCATCCTCAACGCCAAGGAGCGCATCCCCTACGTCAGCAAACAGGGCGACTACTACTACAACTTCTGGCGCGACCCGCAGCATGTGCGCGGCATCTGGCGGCGCACCACGCTGGCCCAGTTCCAGCTGCCCGAGCCGGCGTGGGAAACCGTGATCGACCTTGACCAGCTGGCGCGCGACGACAACGAGAACTGGGTATGGGGCGGCGTATCCTGCCTGCAACCGAAGGGCGAGCGCTGCCTGGTCTCGCTGTCGCGCGGCGGCGGCGACGCCCACGTGGTGCGCGAGTACGACACCGCCGCGCGCGCCTTCGTCAAGGACGGCTTCGTGCTGCCCGAATCGAAGGGCGGCGCCAGCTGGATCGACCTCGACACCGTGTTCGTGTCCACCGATTTCGGCCCCGGTTCGATGAGCAGCTCGGGTTACCCGCGCATCGTCAAGGAATGGAAGCGCGGTGCGCCGCTGGCCCAGGCCCGCACCCTGTTCGAAGCGCAGGCCGGCGACATGAGCGCGCACGCCTACAAGGACTTCACGCCCGGCTACGAGCAGCAGTTCGTCGAGCGCCAGATCACTTTCTACAGCAGCGAGATGTTCGTGCGCGAGGGCGACAAGTTGACCAAGGTCGCCAAGCCGGACGACGCCAACGCCTACACCGTGCGCGACCAGCTGGTGATCGAGCTGCGCTCCGACTGGGAGGTGGGCGGCAAGCGCTATCCGCAGGGCGCGCTGCTGGCGGCCGACTTCAAGCGCTTCCTGGCGGGCGAGCGCGAGTTCGAGGTGCTGTTCGCGCCGAGCGCCTCGACCTCGCTCGACAGCGTGGCCGTGACGCGCGGCGCGCTGCTGCTCAATACCCTCGACAAGGTCAAGAACCGCATCGTCGAACTGCGCCATGCGGACGGCAAGTGGCAGCGCCGCGCGGTCGATGCGCCGGCCTTCGGTTCGCTGGGCGTATCGGCGGTCGACCCGATCGGCTCCGACCAATATTTCCTGACCGTGACCGACTTCCTGACCCCGACCACGCTCTACCTCGGCGAAGTGGGCAGCGACAAACGCAGCGCGCTGAAGGCGCTGCCGGCCTTCTTCGACGCCAGGCCGTACACCGTGACCCAGTACCAGGCCACCTCGAAGGACGGCACCAAGGTGCCCTACTTCGTGGTGATGAACAAGCACACCAAAATGAACGGCGCAAATCCGACCGTGCTGTATGGGTATGGCGGCTTCGAGATTTCGATGACGCCGTCGTACAGCGGCGTGAACGGCGAGGCGTGGCTGAAGAATGGTGGGGTCTATGTGCTGGCCAACATCCGCGGCGGCGGCGAGTTCGGGCCGCGCTGGCACCAGGCCGCGCTCAAGGAGCATCGCCAGCGCGCCTTCGACGACTTCATCGCGGTGGCCCAGGACCTCATCAAGCGCAAGGTGAGCAGCCCGCGCCACCTCGGCATCATGGGCGGCAGTAACGGCGGCCTGCTGGTGGGCGCGGTGATGACGCAGCGGCCCGACCTGTTCAACGCCGTGGTGTGCCAGGTGCCGCTGCTCGACATGCGGCGCTACAACCAGCTGCTGGCGGGCGCGTCGTGGATGGGCGAGTATGGCGATCCGGACGATCCGGCGCAGTGGGCGTACATCTCGAAGTACTCGCCCTACCAGAACGTGTTCAAGGACAAGCACTATCCGCGCGTGCTGTTCACCACCTCGACCCGCGACGACCGCGTGCATCCCGGCCACGCGCGCAAGATGGTGGCGCTGATGCAGGAGCAGGGACACGACGTGCTGTACTGGGAAAACACGGAGGGCGGCCACGCCGGCGCGGCCAATAACGACCAGCAAGCCCAGATGTGGGCCCTGACCTACACCTTCCTGCTGAACCAGCTGAAATAGCGCCAGCACCGGCGGTTCGCACACGCTTGAGGAAGCACAAGCGCACCGCCGGCAAGCGCGGGATACTGGTCGACGACCATCCGTCGAGAGGAGCCCGCGTGCAGCCGCCCGAATACAGCAACAGCATTGACAACCGTCCGCGCCGGGCCGATGATCGGCGCATGGAAGACCGCCTGTCCGCACTCGAGCAACATGTGGCCACCATGACGGTGGACCTTGCGATCGTGCGCTCGAACTATGCGACCAAGCAGGATATTGCCGACCTGCGCGCCGAGATGGGCACGATGAAAGCCGAAACCGCAACCGAGTTCGGCAACGTATATGCGCAACTGGGGACGCTGCGCGCCGAAACCGCCGCCGGATTCGGCAAGGTATACGCCCAACTGGGGACGATGCGCGCCGAAACCGCCGCCGAATTCGGCAAGCTGCGGGCAGAGCTGAGCACCCAGTTCTGGCGCCTCGTCACCTGGATGACGAGCGCCATGGCCTTGATGACCGGCGGCGTCTACTTCATCGCGCGTTACGTCCCCTGACGCCCGCCCGCTACGACGCCAGCCGCGCCTCGAACATCGCGTCATAGGTCGCGCCGATGTCCACGTACAGCGCCACCGCCTTCTCCACCCCGATCGTCAGCGGCGAGCCGAAGCGCCGGGTCACCACGCCCGCGCGCCGCAACAAGCGTTCGATCGCCGTGGTGGTCACCGTCACGTACTGGTCGATGCCGGCGTGGTAGCCGTAGCTGATCACCTCGCCGATCGACTCCATCGTGATCTCCGAAAAACCGAAGCGCGGATTGCCGTCGGTCTCGATCGCGAACCGGCTCAGCTCCCAGATGCGCGCATGCGCCGGCGCCTGCTGGCCGTGCAGCAGCTCGGCGAACGAATCCTTGAGCATGTACGGGCCCTCGGTCGGCAAGATGCGCCAGCAGCCGCGCAGCGTGTCGCCGCCCGGCTCGCGGATCATCATGTAGAGCGGTTCGAGCGCGTCGTAGCCGTCGATCTCCATGCCGCTCATCACCGGCACCTCCCAGCCGAGCCGGTCCTTGAACACCTTGGCCCGCAAAGTATGCATTTCCCACAGGTCCTTGGACTTGAAATCACGCCGTGCAGCAATTCGAATATTGAGTGCCATGGTCTACCTCGCTTGTGTGAAAAAGTATGCAACCTGCATAGAGAATCATGCAAAACCGGCATGGGTATAACTAGCAAGGTTGATAGGTGGGCCGCATGCGCCACAGGTGAAATACTGCGGTCTTCACAGCGAGGGAGCCGTATGGGTCAGGACTACAACTATCAGGCGCTGGAAGTGCCTGAACACCGGATGGAAGCGGTGAACGACGCGGCACCGATGCAGAGCTCATCGAACATCAGTGCGCTCAGGCAGTTCCGGATCAGCAAACGGGAAAGTCAGGAAAAATTCTGGGGCAGGTTCGGCGTGACGCAGTCGAGCGGCAGCCGGTTTGAAACCGGGCTCGGGATTCCGGCGCCGGTCGCCATTCTCGTCAAGCTCTACCTGATCGGCAAGCTCAGCGATGGTGATCTTCCGGGGTGAGGATGCCCAGCGCGATCGCCTTGACCAGCGCCTGCTGGCGGGTGTTGACGTTGAACTTCTGGCGGATATTGGCGATGTGGAAGTTGATGGTCGCCTCCGAACAGTTGGTGATCTTCGAGACCTCCCAGGATGACTTGCCCACCATCACCCAGCTCAAGACCTCGAGCTCGCGCTTGGTCAGGTGCGGCGCGTGCTCGGCGTCGCGGCGGGCCCGGATGAACTTGAGCGAGGACTGGAAGGCGTAGTCGCGGATCAGCGACAGCGTCGGCAGGAAATGGATGATCGCGCGCGCGAACCGTTCGTTGGGCAGGCTGTCGGAGGCGAAGCTGATGACGCCGAACTCGCCGCCCGGACCATGGATCGGGAAGGTGATGCCGGAGCGGATGCCATAGCCGCAGGCTTCTTCATACAGTTCGCGCTGGCTGGGCTGCTTGAAGGTGTCCGGCTCCCACACGATCGGCAGCGCACTGCCCAGACAGTGGGCGACCGTGGGGTCGACGTAATGCAGTTTTTCCGAATCGTAGCGCTGGCGCCAGGTGGCCGGGTAATTACTGCGCAAGAAGGCAGTCTCCAGCCGCGCATGGCGCGATCCGACGGCGCCGTACAGCACCTGCTCGAATCCCTGCCGCTGCGCCAGCGCGAACAGGTTGGCGCTCCAACTCGCCTCGCTCTCGCTGTTCAGGAGATCCAAAAGCTGACCAAGTTCCACCATACAGCCCCCCGCCGCTGAAACTTATGCTCATACAAAAAAGGTCGGTACTGGCCCGAATATCGAGACGATTCGTAACCGGAAATTACACGCCAAACACGTACGTACAAGTGTAAGGCTAGGTCAAACCCGAGGGCAAGATAGATTTTGTCGTAATTGCTTTGTTATTAATATTCTGTGCAGAAATATCTCCAATGCAAGATCAGGGCTGTGTCGCACGGCAACAACATACGTCGCCCCGTGCACGAACCGTGCGTCATGGAAATTTTTTTTGGGCTAGTCTGGTGCTTCGCTCCGGCTCCTTACCCTCGGGTCTTTCCTGACGTGCAGATTCCCAAAGTTTTATTGGTCAACGACGACGCCGCAAGCCTGTTTGCGCTTGAGAGCCTGCTCGTGCGCGCCAACCCGGCGCGCGACTACGAGCTCATCACCGCCACGTCCGGCCACGAGGCGCTGCGCCAGGTGTTGATCCACGAATTCGCGGTGATCCTGCTGGACGTAAACATGCCGGGCATGGACGGCTTCGAAACGGCCGAGGCGATCCACTCCCATCCGCGTTCGAGCGCGGTGCCGATCATCTTCATCACCGCCCACTACGCCGACGAGATGCACCGCCTGAAGGCCTACCAGAAGGGCGCGGCCGACTATCTGTTCACGCCGGTCATCCCGCAAGTGCTGCAGACCAAGGTTGCGGTGTTTGTCGAACTGACCAAGAAGAACCTCGAGCTGCAGGCCAAGAGCGAGGAGCTGGCCGGCCTGTACCAGGACTTGCGGGTGCAGCGCCTGCAAGACCTCGAGCGCATCAACCGCGAGCTCGAACTCGAGGTGGCCGAGCGCAAGCACGCCGAACGGCGCGCCTACGAGCTGTCGATCCGCGATCCGCTGACCGGGCTGGTGAACCGGCGCTCGCTGATCCAGCAGCTCGAACATGCGGTGGCCCATGCCGACCGCCACCAGGGCGAGTTCGCCCTGCTCTACCTCGACCTCGACACTTTCAAGCAGGTCAACGACACGCTCGGCCATGAAGTCGGCGACGAGCTGCTGCGCCTGGTCGCGGCGCGCCTGCTGGCCGCGGTGCGGGTGTCGGACGTGGTGGCGCGCCTGGGCGGCGACGAATTCGTGGTGCTCCTCGAGGGCAAGGGCGCACACGCGAATGCGGCGCGGGTCGCGCGCAAGATCCAGCAGGCGCACACCAAGCCCTTCGAGATCAACGGCCTGCTAGTGCAGACCTCGACCAGCATCGGCATCGGCCTGTATCCGCAGGATGCGGACAGCGCCGCGGTCCTGATGAAGAACGCCGACACCGCGATGTACCACGCCAAGCAGCACAAGCGCGGCAGCATCGAATTTTTCCGCGAGGAGCTCAATGCGCGCGAGGCCGAGCGCGCGCGCTGGAACGCCGAACTGCAACACGCGCTGGCGCACGGCGAACTGGAGCTGCGCTTCCTGCCCAAGGCGGCGGTGCGCGGCCGCGCGCTGGCGGGCGCCGAGGCGCTGCTGGTCTGGCGCCATCCGCGCCACGGCCTGCTCGAGACGCCGCAGTTCCTGCCCCGGATCGGCGACCGCCTGCTGCTCGAACAGCTCAACGAGTGGACCATCGCCGCGGCCTGCAGCCAGGCCGCGCAATGGCGCGACGAGATCCCGGCGCCGCCCGACCTGACGATCTCGGTCAACCTGTGCGTGCTGCAGATCCCGCAGGAGCTGGGGCCGCGCGTGCTGCCCCACCTGCGCAAGTGCAAGCTGCCGCACGGCTGGCTGGAGCTCGAGATCGCCGAGCAGCTGCTGGTCGGCTCCGAGCACGTGCCGACGGTGCTGCGCCAGTTGCAGGACGCCGGGGTGCGGCTGGCGGTCGACGATTTCGGCAGCGCCGGCGCCTCGCTGACCGCCCTGCGCGCGCTGCCGCTGCGCACCCTGAAGATCGACAGCGCCTTCGTCCAGGCGATCGGCGACCCGCACGGGGCCGACATGGTGGCCGCCATCATCCACCTGGCGCGCGCGCTCGGGCTGCAGGTCGTGGCCCAGGGTGTGGCGCACCAACATCAACTGGCGCTGCTCGATACGCTGGGTTGCGATCAGTTCCAGGGCGAGTTGCTCAGCCCCCCCTTGCCAGCGGCGGCCATGTTGGGCATGCTGCGCATAACGGGCCGCGAAGGCCCATCCAATTCGAGCCGGGACCGACATCCGGCCGCCCCTTCCACTCCAAAAAAACGAGGAATGAGCCGATGAATAATATGACCGACATGGCTGAAGAGCTGGACGTCAAACTCTTGCTGGCGACCCTGATGGCGCTGAAAAAGGGAGACTTTGCCGCGCGCATGCCGTCCGACTGGTCCGGCATCTCCGGCAAGATCGCCGATACCCTGAACGAGATCATCGAGACCAAGGAAAACATGGTCAAGGCGGTCACCGAGGTGTCGCGCGTGGTGGGCCGCGAAGGCCGCCTGACCCAGCGCGCCTCGGTGCCGAACGTGGTGGGCGGCTGGGCCACCATCATCAGCTCCGTCAATACGCTGATCGACGACCTGGTGCGCCCGACCACCGAAATGGCGCGCGTGATCGGCGCGGTGGCGAAAGGCGACCTGTCGCAGACCATGGCGCTGGAAGTGGACGGCCATCCGCTCAAGGGCCAGTACCTGCGCGCGGCGACCACCGCCAATACCATGGTGGAGCAGCTGTCCTCGTTCTCGTCCGAGGTGACGCGGGTGGCGCGCGAGGTCGGCACCGAGGGCAAGCTGGGCGGCCAGGCGCAGGTGAAGGGCGTGGCCGGCACCTGGAAGGACTTGACCGACTCGGTCAACTCGATGGCGGGTAACCTCACCTCGCAGGTGCGCAACATCGCCGAGGTGACCACCGCGGTGGCCAACGGCGACCTGTCGAAAAAGATCACGGTCGACGTGCGCGGCGAGATCCTGCAGCTGAAAGACACCATCAACGTGATGGTCGACCAGTTGCGCTCCTTCGCCTCCGAGGTGACGCGGGTGGCGCGCGAGGTCGGCACCGAGGGCAAGCTGGGCGGCCAGGCTTACGTGCCGGGCGTGGGCGGCACCTGGAAGGACCTGACCGATAACGTGAACTTCATGGCGTCGAACCTCACCGGCCAGGTGCGTAACATCGCGGCCGTGACCACCGCGGTGGCGAACGGCGACCTGTCCAAGAAGATCACGGTGGACGTGAAAGGCGAGATTCTCGAACTGAAGAACACCATCAACGTGATGGTCGACCAGCTGCGCTCCTTCGCCTCCGAGGTGACGCGGGTGGCGCGCGAGGTCGGCACCGAGGGCAAGCTGGGCGGCCAGGCTTACGTGCCGGGCG
>DASRXO010000852.1:0-2090 GCA_035654095.1 Telluria sp. | reverse complement strand
AACCGGGGTCAGTGCCGACATTCGGACAATTAAATAGGGTCAGAGTCGAATTAACTCGAGATTCATGAATTAATTCGACTCTGACCCTATTTAATTGTCCGAATGTCGGCACTGACCCCGGTTTTCGCTTTCGCGAGCGCGCTGGGATCAGGCTTCCGTAATGATGTCGTCCAGCGCGACGTCGTGCGCGTCGCTGTCGAACACTACCGCCCCCATGGCGTAGGCGATCCCCAGCGTCAGCGGGCGCGGCGCTTGTTCCAGCGTGCGGTCGTAAAACCCGCCGCCATAGCCTAGCCGGTAACCCTGGATATTGAAGCCGAGGCAGGGCACCAGCAGCGCCGGCGGCCGCGCCATCGGCCGCAGCACGGCCGGCACCGCCACTCCCAGGCTATCCTTGCGCATCGCCTCGCCCGGCGTCCACGCGCTGAACCCCAGCGCCGCGTCGCGCGCCACCACCACCGGCAGCGCCAGCTGCACCCCGAGCTCCGCCAGCTCGGCATAGGCCGCGCTCAGGTCCGGTTCGCCGCGCAAGGGCCAGTAGACCCCGAGCGCGGCCGCCCGATGCGCACGCCACCACGCCACCACCCGTGCCACGATCAAGCCGTCCCACTCGGCCTTGACGGCCGGGTCGAGCGCGCCGCGCGCCGCCAGCAAGGCCCGGCGCAACATCGTCTTGCGCGCGCTCGAACCCGCTGGCAGCACAGCGGGCTCGCATGGTATTCTAGGATCGTCGGTCATGTCTTCGAACCACGCGCAGATTGAGAGTTGTACATTGATGTTTCCGTCAAAATTGTTAGCCGGCGCAGTGCTTGCCGGCGCCTGCATCCTGGCCTTTGCCGACGCGCCTCCGCAGGCCGCGGCCGACGCGCGCGCCGACGATGATACTTTCCTGTTGCTGCGCGAAGCCGCGCGCCAGGACGATGCCGCCAAGGCCGCCGGCTATGCGGCGCGCCTGCCGAATTACAGCATCCCCTCGTATGTCGATTATTATCGTCTGAAACCGCGCCTGAAAGAGGCCTCGGCCGACGAAATCCGCGATTTCCTCGGCCGCTACGAAGGCAGCGCAATCGCCGACCGCCTGCGCAACGACTGGCTGCTCGAACTGGGCCGCACGCGCGACTGGGCCAATTTCGACCAGCAGCTGCCGCTGTTCGTGCTCGACGACGACACCCAGGTCAAATGCTACGCGCTGCTGTCGCGCGTGACCAGGAGCGAGAACGTGGCCGACGACGCGCGCGCCCTGCTGATCAATCCACCGGGTTACGGCGAGGCCTGCGCGGCGCTGCTCGCGGCGCTGGCGCAAAGCGGCCAGTTCGACGGCGCCGACCTGCTGGCCCAACTGCGGCTGGCCGGCGAGCAGCACGCGACCGGCCCCTCGCGCCGCGTCGCGCTGCTGCTCGGCGCCTCCGACACGCGCGCCGCGCAGGCGGTCGACTTCCCGGCGCTGGCGATGGCGCGCGGGATCGGCGCCACCCGCGCCGAGCATGAAATCTATCTGGTGGCGATCGGCCGCATGGCGCGTACCAGCCTGAACCTGGCATCCATCGCGCTGAAAAAGAACGCGCCCAAACTGAGTGCGCAGGAGCAGGCCACCGGCTGGGCCAACCTGGCGCTGGCGGCCTCCATGACGCTCGCGCCCGAGGCCTACGACTACTGGAAAAAATCGGCCGGCGCGCCGCTCTCGCAAGACCAGCTGCTATGGAAGGTGCGCATCGCGCTGCGCCAGGGCGACTGGAAGCTGGTCAAGGCCAGCATCGACGCCATGCCGCCGCAGCTGCGCGCCGACCCCGCCTGGACCTACTGGCAGGCGCGCGCGCTGCAAGCCACCGGCGGCGCCGCGCAGGACGCCGCGGCGCTTCCGCTGTACCAGCGCATCGCCGACCAGAACAGCTTCTACGGCCAGCTGGCGATGGAAGAACTGGGCCAGCTGGTGTCGATCCCGCAGCCCGGTTCGCCGCTCACGCCGGCCGAGATCGCGCCGATGGCGGCCGACCCCGGCCTGCGCCGCGCGCTCAAGTTCTTCAGCCTGCGCCTGCGGTTCGAAGGCACGCGCGAATGGAACTGGGAGCTGCGCAAGATGAGCGAGCGCG
>DASRXO010000851.1:0-9779 GCA_035654095.1 Telluria sp. | reverse complement strand
CCCAGCGCGCCGCATGATCGCCGCCATCCGCAGCGCGCGTGCCCGCTACTACGCGAGCTTTATCGAGGTGGCGGACCTGGTCGAGCTGGGCGACCGCGCGGGCGCCGAGGCGACGATGAACGGCGCCACCCTGCCCGCCCTCGATGCGCTGCTCAACCGCATCACCGACCTGGACCTGCTGCAGCGGCGCCAGGTGGTGGAGGATGCGCGCCGCGCGGGCGCCGACGTCAATTTCTCGCTGGCCCTGATGATCGTCATGGCGCTCGCCGCGCTGCTGGTGGGGATCGGCTTTGCGCTGTCGGCACGTTCGATCACGGGGCCGCTGGGCGAGGCCATCGCGATTGCCACCCGGGTCGCGACGGGCGACTTGAGCAGCGTGATCGAGGTCAGGTCCAAGGATGAAGCCGGCGAGCTGCTGCAGGCGCTCAAGTTCATGACGCACAGCCTGGCGCACCAGCAAGAGCTGCGGCGCGCGGTCGCGGCCGCCGAGGATGCCACCAAGATGAAGTCCGACTTCCTGGCGAATATGTCGCATGAGATCCGGACGCCGATGAACGGCATCATCGGCATGACCCATCTGACGCTGCAGACCGAGCTCACGCCCAGACAGCGCAACTATCTCGAAAAAGTCGAATCGGCGGCGAAGAATTTGCTGAGCATCGTTAACGACATCCTCGATTTTTCGAAGATCGAGGCCGGCAAGCTGAGCTTCGAGCACGTCGATTTCCATCTCGAAGATGTGATGCAGCAGATCGTGGATTTATCGATCGCCACGAGCCAGGAAAAAGGCTTGGAGCTGCTGTTCGACATCGGCGCCGACGTGCCGGCGCAACTGGTGGGCGACCCGCTGCGGCTGGGGCAAGTGCTGATCAACCTGACCAACAACGCGCTCAAGTTCACCGACCACGGCGAGATCGTGGTCTCGGTCCGGACCCATGCGCGCCAAGCCGACGCGGTGTGGCTGCAACTGGCGGTCAAGGACACCGGCGTCGGCATGTCGATGGAGCAGCGCGCCAGGCTGTTCTACGCCTTCACCCAGGCCGACAGCTCGACCACGCGCCACTACGGCGGCACCGGCCTGGGTCTCACGATCAGCAAGCGGCTGGTCGAAATGATGGAGGGCGAAATCGAGGTCGAGAGCGAGCCCGGCGCCGGCAGCACCTTCCGCTTCACGGCCAGGTTCGCGCTGCCGCCCGCTCCCCTGGCGCGGCCGCTGCTGAACCCGGACCTGCGCGGCCTGCGCGTGCTGGTGGTGGACGACAATGCCAGCGCGCGCGCCATCTTCCTGGCGATGCTGCGCATGCTGAAGTTCGAAGCTGCCGCCGCCGGCAGCGCCAGTGATGGCATCGAGGCGGCGGCGCAGGCGCGCGCCGAAGGCAGGCCATTCGGCCTGGTCCTGATGGATTGGAAAATGCCCGGCATGCACGGGATCGAAGCGATCGCCCGCCTCCGCGCCGCGGCGCGCGCGGGGCCGCCGCCGGCCGTCATCGTGGTCACCGCCCACAACCGCGACATGCTCATCGACGAGCTGGGCCAGCTGCCGGTCGACGCCATTCTCGGCAAGCCGGTGAGTGTCTCGACACTGCTCGACACGATTTCCTCGGTGTTCGGCAAGGAACTGGGCAGAAGCCGGCGGGTGCGGCGCGAAGCCGGCTACGAACTGGCCAGCAAGGCCGTGCGCGGCGCCCACCTGCTGTTGGTGGAAGACAACGAGGTCAACCAGGAAGTGGCGCAGGAACTGTTGCGCGACGCCGGCATCCGGGTCGACGTCGCGCCCAACGGAATGATGGCGCTGGCCAAGCTGGCCTCGGCGCGCTACGACGGCGTGCTGATGGACTGCCAGATGCCGGTCATGGACGGCTTCGAGGCCACTCGCCACATCCGCGCTAACCCGGCGTTCGCCCCGTTGCCGGTGATTGCGATGACCGCCAACGCGCTGGTCGGCGACAAGGAAAAATGCCTGGCCGCCGGCATGAACGACTTCATCGCCAAGCCGATCGATGTCGGCCAGCTGTTCGCCGTGCTGGCGCGCTGGATCACGCCCGGCGAGCCGGGCCCCGCGCCTGACGCCGAGGTCCGGAACGCCCCGCTGCTGCCGGTTATTGCGGGCCTGAACATGGAGAAAGCCTTGCAGCGCATCGACGGCAATGCCCAGTTGATGCGCAAACTGCTGGTGCGCTTCGCCGCCACCCAGCGCGGCAGCATGGCGCGCATCCTCGATGCGATTCAGCACAACGATCTGGAAAGCGCCCTGCGCGAGGCGCACACGGTCAAGGGACTGGCGGGAGCCATCGGTGCATCGGGCGCCGCCGGGGCCGCCGCCAGACTGGAACAGCTGCTCGCGCGCGGGAGCGCAAGCGGCCTGGAAGTGGCGCTGGCCGGGCTCGCGCCGGAGCTGAGCCGGCTGGTGGCGAGCATCGACGCAGCCATGGGAGAGGCGCCCGCCGCGCCCACCGCGCCAGTGGCATGCAAGGGCGACGAGCTGGCGCCCGCCCTGCGCAGGCTCGGCGTGCTGCTGGCGCAGGGCGACACCGACGCCGGCAAGGCCGTCGAACGGATCAGCCCGATATTGGCCGCGGCGACGGATGCCCGCCAGCTGCGCCAGCTCCAGCGGCTGATCTCCCACTACGATTTCGAACGCGCGCTGGAACAGCTCGCGCGGATGGCAGCGCTCCTCCACATTTCACTCGACGCCGAAGCCCTACCATGCAAGCAGTGACAAGACCGACCATTCTGATCGTGGACGACACGCCCGGCAACATCGACCTGATGTGCGCGGTGCTCGAACGCGAATACCGCACCAAGGTGGCGGTCAGCGGCCCGCGCGCGCTCGACATCGCCACCGGCGACACCACGCCGGACCTGATCCTGCTCGACATCATGATGCCCGGCATGAGCGGCTACGATGTGTGCCTGGCGCTCAAGGCGCACCCGGCCACGCGCGACATCCCGGTCATCTTCGTGACGGCGATGGGCGACGTGAGCGACGAGCAGAAGGGCCTGGCAATGGGCGCGGCGGATTATTTGACCAAGCCGATTTCGGCGCCCATCATGCTGGCGCGGATCAAGACCCAGCTGGCGCTCAAGCGGGTGCACGATTTCCTGCGCGACCAAAACCAGTTCCTCGAAACCGAAATCGCGCTGCGGACGCGCGACATTTCCGCCTTGCAGGACGTGACGATCCACACCATGGCCGCCCTGGCCGAAACGCGCGACAGCGAGACCGGCAACCACATCCGCCGCACCTCGCACTACGTCAAGGCGCTGGCGCAGGAGCTGCGCACCCATCCGCGGTTCGGCTACTTCCTGAGCGATAAGAATATCGAACTGCTGTACAAGTCCGCGCCGCTGCACGACATCGGGAAGGTCGGCGTTCCGGACCGGATCCTGCTCAAGCCCGGCCGCTTTGAACCGCATGAAATGGAAATCATGAAAACCCATACCACGCTGGGACGCGACGCGCTCCTGTCGGCCGAGCGTGAGCTGGGCATCACGGTCGACTTCCTGAAGTACGCCAAGGAGATCGCCTACAGCCACCAGGAAAAGTGGGATGGCAGCGGCTATCCGGAAGGACTGGCGGGCGAGGCGATCCCGATTTCGGCGCGCCTGATGGCGCTGGCGGACGTCTACGACGCCTTGATCAGCCGCCGCGCGTACAAGGAAGGCATGAGCCACGAGGCCGCGGCGGCGATCATCATCGAGGGCCGCGGCGCGCACTTCGACCCCGATATCGTGGACGCCTTCCTCACGATCCAGCAGCAGTTCGTCGCCATCGCCCGGCGCTACGCCGATACCGACGAGGACATCGGCCAGAAGCGCACCCGGCTCGCAGCTTTCACCAGATCTTGACGCATCCTGATAGGCGTGCGGGTGCACACCGTGAGAGGCGACCGCGGAATCGACAACGGCAGTGAAAGGAGCGGCGGACTCGCTGCCCGGCTTGACCCTGATCGTGGTATCCGCACAGGCATACACCCCGCACAACCGCGGCGCGCCAGGTGCTTTCCTGTTCCGGTACGTCATTGAAGATCAGCTGGTAGCGGTTCGTCGCGGCGTTGAAAGGATGCTCCGCGTCGCCGACGCGGAACACGCTTTGGTGCGTGTCGTAACAGGGCGGCGCTACCACCCAGGATATTTTAGAAAGCGGACCCTGACCGGAGAATGTCCCTCACATTAGAAATTCATGACATAGGCGGTCACCTTGGTGCGCCAGCTTGGATAGCGTCTGCCAACTCTGCGGAATTGGCCGAATCGATCCGCCTGAATTCAATGCATTTGCCCTCCGACAGCGCCAGTCCCGACCATGTCAGCAATGGTGAATCTCGTTGCGCTGCCGCCAACACCGCCCGAGATACGACTATCCTCTTTAAGGCCTGCGTGGCGATGGGTACCGGCAGGAAGCCCTCTCTGTCAATAAGCTGCCTCACAACATCGACGGCGTCCCCTATTGCCGTCAGCGTGCACGCGTGCCGGTCGCCGGTTTCTCCGGCAATCGCCGCGCCGTAGTGCATACCAATGGCATGCTTCATTGAACACCCCAGGTCGCGTTGCAAATGCACCCCTAGCTCGCAGAGGCGAGCATCCAGTTCGGCAGCTGCGCGCAATGCGCGGCGATTGGCTTCAATGGGCAATACGTCAAGCCCGAACAATGCCATCACGCGATCGCCGGTGAATTGGATCGGCACACCGCCGGCAGCGCGTATTGTTATGCCAACTTCTTCGCCGAATCGATTTGCCGCGTGAAGCAAATCGTACGGCAACATGGGGCGTTCTGGCTCGCTCCAGCGAACCGCAATAAACACGATACAAAGATTGCGCTCCACCGTGCCATGTACTGATTTTTTTGGATCGCGCGCCGAATGGGGCACCAGCGGAATCACGCCAATATTCCCCTGAGGCCGCAACTGACACGCCAATCGCGTTCCATCAGGCGCATGGATACGCTGGAGAGTGCGCAGCTCGTCGTCCGTCGGCGATAAACAATGTTCTGCCCCGGAGACCACACGAACCCGGCAAGTAGAGCAGCGGGCACGCCCTCCACACATTGAGGCGTGAGCCAAATAATTGGCACGGCTTGCATCGAGTACGCTCCAGCCGCGCGGAACCTTGACGGTACGGGCAGGATACGCAATGGAGACCAAGCCACCGTTCTGTTTCTCGATGATAGTTCGTACCACTCGTGCGACGAATACTGCAGCGATCGCACAACAATAGAAAATCAAAAGTCCCGCGCGCGCAACACCCAGAGGATGATGTTGCAGGCTGTTGACCGGTCCGATGGTCGTTGCAATCCATGTAGGGTCGCGCGCCAGTACCTCAACCTCCTTGAGCATTGAGAAGAAACCGAGCACGGCAAGGACCGGCAATATCAAGGCGGCGCCAAACAGCGGGAAACGCCAGTGCGGGTACCATGCGCGACTACTCAGTGCGAACCTCAGTCCGAGGCAACCATGGAGCCAACCCGGAACCAGCAGGGCGATCTGTCGGCCCTCACGTCCCGAGTTCCAGAGCAGCCAGACCACGTGCGTGTAGTCAGTGGCCCGCCCATAGACCTCAAATGCGAGGCGCGTATCCACCGCATGACCAATCAGGAGTGTCGGAATACTCAGGCCAGCTCCGATGCGCACCCACTCCAGCCAGAGCAGGCGTAAGGTTCGATGCTGGTAGATCGCCAGGAAAGCCAATACGATATGGATGCCGACTGCCCCATACAGGAGTATCGTGCCGGGCAGGCTATGCCAAAACGCCACGGTAACGCGAAGCCCCTGCTCCGCAACCGCGACCGAAATCAATCCCAAGGCATGATTACAGAAATGCACCGCAATATATGCAAACAACACCACGCCCGAAGTAAGGTGAAGCGTGCGCCGGCTTAAATGGAGAGTCATTTTTTCGGTCTGCGAAGACGATCGCTTCCCTGATCACACGTCGAGTGAATTGCTGAGGTTAGCAAAAGAATTTTCCTACTGCTTTCGTACTCCGCATCAAGGCTCTTCGCTGGCGTCGGCACAAGCTTGAACACACTGACCAATTGCGCCAGATTCGTGGCTTGATTCCGCATCGATTCAGCAGTAGAGGCAGTCTCTTCCACAAGCGCAGAATTTTGCTGCGTGACTTGATCCATCTGCGCGACCGCGATATTGATTTGCTCAATGCCGGCAGTTTGTTCCTGGCCCGCTACCGTAATTTCACGCATGATATCGGTCACGCGTCTGACGCTCTCGACAATTTCCTGCATGGACGCCCCGGCCTGATCGACGAGCCTGGTGCCAATTTCGACTTTCTCGACCGAAGCTCCAATCAGCACCTTGACTTCCCTCGCCGCACTTGCCGAGCGTTGCGCCAAATTGCGCACCTCACCTGCAACGACGGCAAACCCCCTTCCTTGCTCTCCAGCGCGAGCCGCTTCAACTGCGGCATTCAACGCCAAGATATTGGTCTGGAACGCAATGCTATCTATCACCCCGATAATGCCGACAATCTTCTTCGCAGACTCATTGATCGAGCCCATCGTGTCAACCACTTGCATCACGACAGCCCCCCCTTTGCTTGCGATATCAGATGCCGATGCCGCCAATTGATTAGCTTGGCTGGCGTTGTCCGCATTCTGTTTCACAGTACTTGTCAGCTCTTCCATTGACGATGCAGTTTCTTCCAGGGAGCTGGCTTGTGCTTCGGTACGAGCGGACAAGTCCATCGTCCCGTTCGCAATCTGGCTTGATTCGGTGGCGATGGCCTCAGTGCCGGCGCGAACTTCACTGACAATTTTGGCCAAGCCGTCATGCATGGATTTAATCGCAAAAAGCAGACTCGCCTTATCGCCCGTTTCCAGGTCGATGTGCACGGCAAGATCGCCTTTGGCGATTCTTCCCGCGATTTCCGCGGCATAACTGGGCTCACCGCCTAACTGCTCGAGCAGTCCGCGTGTGATCACCCACGCTAAAAAGGAGCCTGCTGCGATTGCGAGCAACACGGCGATAATCAGAAATCTCACCGCGACAGCGTATTCGTGGTTCATTTCATTGATGGAATCCTGATCTTCCTTTTCTTGCAGATCGGTCATGCCCTGGACTGCCGCAAACCACTTGTCTTGCGGTCCCTGCAATGATTGTTTCAAAAACTCCGTTGCCTCCTCAGTTTTGCCGCTATCAATTAGCGCAATAACGTTGCTGAAGAGTGGACGCGTTTCGTTGCGGCCCGCCTTCATATCGGAAAATAATTGCACAGCTTTCTCACTACTCTCGCGCCGCACAATTTCACCAAGGCGGTCGTACGCGTCGTCCATGTCTTTGCGGACATCGGCGATACGCTTCAACATTTGCTGTCTCGTGCCCGCATCCGTGTACAAGATGTAGCCGTAAATTGATCGCGCAACGATGTCCAGATCTTTACGAATCTTGTTTGCATACGTCGTTTCGGCATTATTCTGTGCCGTAATAAGGTCTAATCTGGCCTTTGCCGAATTCAAGGCTGACCAACCGATATAAGCGATGCCGGCAAGAAAAAAAAGAATAACGCCAAATGCCAGACCGAGACGGACGGCGACCTTTAGATTTGCCAATTTCATTTTTCCCTTAGACACAAAATTCCTCACGAGAACCGGGGCGCAATGACAAAACAACAAAGTTGCGAGACGAAGATTCCACCAAAGTATCCCGTGGTATAGGAGACTCGAAAAGGTGCTAATTTATTCCTGAGCTGACTCCCTGGCGACAGTTGAAGTGACTGAGGTAGTGACCTGGACGGGCCGCAACATGGTGCGCCAGTTGGATGCGATCGGCAGCCGCTGCGTCGGCCCCGAGCGCTGGGAGCTGTACGCCACCAAAGTGCCGACCGCAATCGCCGCCACCGTCAACGGCTGGCCGGGCTGGCCGACGGCGTGCTGCTGGGGATCGCCTAAGAAATCGCCGGCCTGCCGTCGGCGGTGTTGTGGGCCGCAGCGCGGGGGCGTGCGCCCTTCATTGCGCCTTCAGCTGATTGAATGAAAAGCCGATCTGCTCGACGGCCAGCGCTGCGCTGTCGAGGCTGGTAAAAATGCGCGGGGCCAGCGTTTGCACTTCCAGCAGCATGCCGGCCTCGCCTTTTGCGCCGCTCAGGCGCACCGTCCATTCGCTCTTACTCATCGGTACCCGGATCAGCACCGCGCCGGTCAAGCGGCCCAGGGAGAAGTCGCGCCGGGCTTGCTCCATCGTCCGGTTGCATTCAATCATTTGTCGTCCCGCGAAAAACAAAAAGGGCTAGCAAGGCGCTAACCCTTTCGATGGCGTCATACTACACCATCGGCCCCGAGGCGATCGCGTGGTCCCCTCAGTGCGCCTTGCTCTTGGCGGTCTTGGTTTTGGCTTCACCGTGCTGGGCGCGTTGCTTGTTGACGATGCGCGCAGCGACCTCCTCCTCGCGGCCCGGATAGCGGCCTTCCTTCTTGAATTTGCTTTCGATTTCCTTGTACTCGTGTTCGCGTTTCGGACTGGCACCGGTAGGCATGGCAGTTCTCCTTTCGACTGTGAATCGACACAGGAGAGAGGCTACTGCGATCGGGCGATCCGGAACGTGCGCTGTCGCACCATTCGAAAGAAAATCGGTGACCTCGGCGGCATGCGTCGATTCGCTTGAGCCCGCTTCACGAGATTTATCAATTTCGGCCGGGGTCCCCCTCCTACCATGAATACAAGCGCGCGCCAGCTCTCGTTCTTTATCTCGAGGAACGAGCGAAAACCATCATCGGAGGAATCTAACATGTCGAACGAAAGAGACTGCCAATGCGGCCAGCCGCAGCGCGCTTGCAGCACCGAGTTTCAATATGCGGTGAAACTTGTTCATGGCGTGGTCGCCGCCAATGCCAACGGGGCGCCTACCCCGGTCGCGCCGGGCCGCTACTGGACCGCCATCAATCTTCACAACCCGGACAAATGCCGCGACGCGCATTTTCGGTGGAAGGTGGTGATCGCCCCGCCGTCCGGGCTGAGCGCCGGCGTACCGGTTTATCAACGGCCGCAGGCGCTGGGTCCGGACCTGGTGCTGGAAATAGACGGCCAGCAGGTCAGCGCGAGCTTCCCGCCGCCGGTGCCGCCCTTCCTCAAAGGCTACGTCGTGATCGAGAGTGATATCGAACTCGACGTCGTCGCCGTGTATTCGGGCACGCAGGGCGGCACTACCCGGCTGAGCAATTTTCACACCGAGCGCGTCCATCCGCGTTGTGTTCCCGTCTGCGAGGACTTGGTGATGCCGCTTCATACCGGCCTTGCCGATTGGCAGACGGTGGCGCCGACGCCCGGCCCGCTCGGACCGGTTGCGCCGCTCAACCCCTTCGTGTGGCGCGCACCGCCATTCGGATCGGCCTGGGTCAGCCAATTGGCCAGCGATGCCAGCAACGCGCCGCCCGGCATACGCTACTACGAATTCTGCTTTAATTTGTGCTCGGGGTTCACGACGCCCGCGCGCTTCCCGATTCAAGTGTTGGTGGATAACGCGGCCAGGGTTCTACTCAACGGCAGTCAGCTCGCGAACATTCCCGATCCGGGCTTCAACACGCCGACCACGGTGAGCGTCAATCCCGGTTTCTTGCGGCCGGGGCGCAACTGCTTCCGGATTGACGTGAATAACTTCGGCGGGCCAACCGGATTCGCGCTGGCCGGCATGCTGCGCGTGGCGCGCGGCAAATGCCCATGCGGCCCGCCTGGCATGACGGGCTCCGCGCCATCGCCCGGCGGCGCGGCGGCCCCTGAGGACCCTCAGTCCATCGAGAGCCCGGAACAGGCGTAAGCGCAACGGCCGCGGTG
>DASRXO010000850.1:0-3071 GCA_035654095.1 Telluria sp. | reverse complement strand
CGATCGGCAAGAGCGGCCTGTTCTACGAATCGCATGTGGCCGACTGGGCCGACGGCAAGCGCACGCTGGCCGAGCTGGCGCAGGAGCCGCAGATGCAGCGCGCGCCGGCGCCCGAGGCCGGCCCGCGCGGAGCGGCGCCGGCGGCCGATCCGGCCACCGCCCAGTTCATCAACCTGCAGTTGTCGGCCGGCGAACAGGGCCGCGTGGCGTGGCTGGGCCAGGTCTGGCCGGGCCAGCAGATGCAGTGGGAAATCGAAAAGGACGCGCCCGACAGCCGCGCCAAGCAAGGCGAAGCGGCCGCGCCGGGCTGGCGCAGCGGGCTGCGCCTGCGCTTCCCGCAACTCGGTGAGATCGGCGCCACCGTGACGCTGGCCGGCGGCCAGTTGCGCATCGCGCTCGAAGCCGGCTCCGGCGAGGTGGGCGGCCTGCTGCGCAGCCAGGCCGCCACGCTGGCGGCGGCGCTGGAAGCGGCCGGCGCGCCGCTGTCCTCGCTGACGGTGCGCGCCGCGGGAGAGCGCGATGGCTGAGGAAGCGCCCAGCAAGAAGCAACAGTCGGCGGTGGCGCTGGCCTACCAGGGCGGCGACCCGGCGCCCAAGGTGGTGGCCAAGGGCAAGGGACTGCTGGCCGAGCAGATCATCGGGCGTGCCCGGGAGGCCGGCGTGTTCGTGCACGAATCGAAAGAACTTGTCGCTTTACTCATGGAAGTCGACCTCGACCGGCAGATTCCGCCGGTCCTGTATCGGGCGATTGCGGAACTTCTTGCGTGGCTATATCATATTGAATCTGCGCAAAAGTCTGGAGGGGATCTGCCAGCCCCGCCGAACGCAGCCCTATCCATCGACCCATAAGAGCAACGGCTGGTACTGATGCAACAATTTAGCGATGCGGGACTAGAGAACTGGCATGACTTCGAAGTCGAGTCACGCAGGGAGATCGTCGCCCTGCTGCGCGGCATCGGCGAAAAGAAGCAGCTGATCCGGATGCTGATCCAGGGCGAAGCGGACGTCTGCGTGACCTCGATCCTGGACGTCGATCCCGACAACAATACCCTGATCCTCGACTGCTCGATCAACAAGGAGCAGAACCAGCGGATCGTGGCGGCCAAGCGGATTTCGTTCGAGACCACGCTGGACAAGATCCGCATCCTGTTCAGCGCCGACAGCGTCAAGGAAACCACGTTCGAGAACGGGCCGGCGCTGAAGACCGCGATTCCGGCCAGCCTGGTGCGCCTGCAGCGGCGCGAGTACTACCGGATGGCGACCCCGGTCAGCAATCCGGTGCGCGCGCTGATCCCGATGCCGGCCGAGCTGGGCGGCGGCACCAATGTGTTCCCGCTGGCCGACATCAGTTGCGGCGGGATCGCGATCCTCGACAACAAACTCCTGCTCGGCAACACCATCGGCGACAACTATCCGGGCTGCCGGATCGACTTGCCGGACGTGGGCACCGTGACCACCACCCTGCAGATCCGCAACTCGATCGACCTGACCCTGCTGAACGCCAAGACCAACCGGCGCCTCGGCTGCGAGTTCATCGACATCTCGCGCGGCAACCTGGCCTATGTGCAGCGCTACATCACCAAGCTCGAGCGCGAACGCAACGCCCGCATCGCCGGCCTCAGCTGAACCAAAACCGCGAAACCGGGGACAGACCACCATTTTGCAAGGACTTTCCTTGCAAAATGGTGGTCTGTCCCCGGTTTCGCGGTTTTAGACCTGCATGTTCATGATCTCGTGGTAGGCCGAGACCAGCTTGTTGCGCACCTGGACCGTGGCCTGCAGGCCGATGCTGGCCTTTTGCATCGAAATCATCACGTCCGACAGGCTGACCTTGTCGTCGCCCATGGTGAACGCCTTGCCCTGCTCGTCGGCCTTGACCTGGCTGTCGTTGACCTGGTCGAGCGAGGATTTGAGCGCGTCGGCGAAGTTGACCTTGGTCGCCGGCGCCTCGCCGACCCCGGCCGGCGCGGCCGCCGCCGCGTCGGCGCCCGGGCGCGTCGCGGCCGCCTTGAGCTGGGCGATCATCGCCTCGATCCGGCTGCTGTCTATCGATCCTACGTTCATCACCTCTCCTTCCACCGCTGGGCGCGAGTACAATAGGCGTACAAGCGAACTCAGGCTGTCACGATAGCACCGCGGGCGCCGGATTTTCGGTCGAGCAGGGGCCAAAAGCGCTCTCTGTTTCGGCGTTTGATTCGGGGCCGGAGCCGCCATAATCGTACTTACCCCCTATTTCTCGCTCTATTTCTCGGAAAACCATCATGGCAGCAGCAGCGGAAGACATCGTCGATATCCCTCCCCCGGCGCAGCCCACGTTTACCCAGACGCCGTTCGGCCGCAACATCCTGCTGGGGGTCGGCATCGCGATCGTGCTGGCGCTGATGACCGCGGTCTGGATGTGGAGCCAGCAGCCCGAATACCGCGTCCTGTTCTCGAATTTCTCGGACCGCGACGGCGGCGCGATCACCGCTTCGCTCGACCAGATGGCCGTCAAATACAAATTCTCCGAGGGCGGCACGGCCATCCTGGTGGCCGCCAACCAGGTCCACGACGTGCGCCTGAAACTGGCGGCCCAGGGCCTGCCGAAGGGCGGCAACGTCGGCTTCGAGCTGATGGAAAACCAGAAGCTGGGCGTGTCCCAGTTCCTCGAACAGGTCAACTACCAGCGCTCGCTCGAAGGCGAACTGGCGCGCTCGATCCAGTCGCTCGGCGCGGTCAGCGCGGCCCGGGTCCACCTCGCGCTGCCGAAGCCGTCGGTGTTCGTGCGCGATGCGCAAAAGCCGACCGCCTCGGTCCTGCTCACGCTGCAGAACGGGCGCCTGCTCGAACCGTCGCAAGTCAGCGCCATCGTCCACCTGGTCGCCTCCAGCGTGCCGGAACTGACGACCTCCAACGTGACCGTGGTCGACCAGGCCGGCAACCTGCTGTCGGACACCAGCAAGCAGGCCGGCGCCAAGCAGCTCGACCCCAACCAGCTCAAATACGTGAGCCAGATCCAGCAGGGCATCGTCAAGCAGGTCGAATCGCTGATCGAGCCGCTGGTCGGCCACGGCAATGTGCGCGCCGAGGCG
>DASRXO010000849.1:0-4222 GCA_035654095.1 Telluria sp. | reverse complement strand
GATCGGGATCGGCATGCTGGCCTGGGGCCTGACCGCCTTCCTCGACAAGGACCGCCAGTTCTTGCACGACAAACTGGCCGGCACGCGCCTGATCCTGCTACCGAAACCCGCCCGTCGTTCCCGCGCAGGCGGGAATCCATAGCGCGCATGCTCGGCATGGGTCCGCGCGTACGCGAGGACGACCTCAGAATTTTTCGTAGTCCTGCAAATAGCGCCACTGCCCCACCGGCAGGCTGGCCATCGGCACGCGGCCGATGCGGATGCGCTTCATCGCCACCACCGTCAAGTCCACCATCCGGCACATGTGCACGAGCTGCCCCGGCTTCACGCCCTTCAGGGCAAACCGTAGCCGCGTCTCGTTCTGCCAGCTGACCTTCATCGGCGGGATCTCCTTGCCGTTGAAGCTCAAGCCGTGATTCAGCAGCGCCAGTCCGCCCTCGCGCAGTTCGCCCGACACTTCGACGATGAACTCCTGCTCGACGCGCTGGCCTTCATCGACCAGCTTGCGCGCGACGCGGAAGTCCTGGGTGAGCACCACCAGCCCGCTGGCCTTGGTCTCGAGCGGCGAGGTCAGGGTCAGGTTCTGCACATGCCGTTTCAGGAAGCGCTGCTTGCCGTGCTCGGCCGGCAGCAGGTTCTCCGGCGTCAGGCAGGCCAGCGCCGTTTTCGCATCGGCCTCCACGCCGGCGCCGACACCGGCCGGCTTGTGCAGCAGGATGGTCACCGGCGCCAGCTCGAGCAGCGTGGCATCGGGGTGCAGCACCACGTCCTGCTCGTCGGCGACGCGCGCGCCGGCTTCCTCCACCACCTCGCCGTCGACGCTGACCCAGCCGCCCGCGATGTATTTTTCAGCCTCGGCGCGCGAACAAGGGATCATTTCGGCCAGGCGCTTGGCGAGGCGGATGGTGGTATCGGTCATGAAGGCTGGCGCCAGTCCTGGAAGAAGGCGGTGAACGCCGCGACGGTGCGCGCGACGTCGGCTTCCGTCACGTCGAGGTGGGTCACCAGCCGCATGGCGGGCGCCACGCTGATCCGGATATACGCGCCTTCCAGCTCAGCGCGCAGCGCGTCGCAGGCGGCCGGCGGCACGTCGACATAGAAGATGTTGGTCTGCGGTGCGCTCACCTTCAGTTGCGGGATCAGCGCCAGCCCGCGCGCCAGTTCGGCCGCGTTGGCATGGTCGTCGGCCAGGCGTTCGACGTTGTGTTCGAGCGCGTACAGGCCAGCCGCCGCCAGCAGGCCGGCCTGGCGCATGCCGCCGCCCAGCATCTTGCGCCAGCGCTTGCCCTGTTCGATGAAGGCCTTGCTGCCCAACAGGACCGAACCGACCGGCGCTCCCAGGCCTTTCGACAGGCACACCGAGGCGCTGTCGAAGCCCGTCACCGCCGCGGGCAGGCTGATGCCCTGCTTGACCGCGGCGTTGACGATGCGCGCGCCGTCGAGGTGGGTCGCGAGCCCGCGCGCGTGCGCGAGCGAGGTCGCGGCGGCCAGGTAGTCCTGGCTCAGCACGCGGCCGGTGATGGTGTTCTCCAGCGCCAGCAGGCGGGTGCGCGCGAAGTGGCTGTCGTTGGGTTTGATATAGGCTTCGATATTCGCCAGCGCGATACTGCCGTCCGGCTGGTTGTTGATCGGCTGCGGCTGGATGCTGCCCAGCACCGCGGCGCCGCCGGCTTCGTACTTGTAGGTATGGGCTTCCTGCCCCACCAGGTATTCGTCGCCGCGCGCGCAATGCGTCATTAGCGCCACCAGGTTGCTCTGCGTGCCGGAGGACGCGAACAGGCCGGCCTCGTAGCCGAACATCTCGGCCGCCACCGCTTGCAGGCGGTTGATGGTCGGGTCGTCGCCATACACGTCGTCGCCGACTTCGGCGCCGTGCATGGCGGCGCGCATGGCTTCGGAAGGTTGCGTGACGGTGTCGCTGCGCAGGTCGATCCAGCGTGGGGTGTTATCGCTCATGATGTCTCATTCAAGTGTTGAAAGGGATTCGGCTTCGGCCAGCTTCTCGGTATAGAAACGCTGGCCCATTTCTTCCAGGCCCAAGGTCGCCAGCACTTCCTGCAGGCGTTCGGTCGGGCGTTTGCGCGGCAAATTCCTGTAGCTCGCGATGATCAGTTCGTTCTTCATCGAGTGCTCCCAGCCTACCAGTTCGGTCACGTTGACCTGGTAGCCGTGGGCCTCGAGCTGCAGGCAGCGCAGCACGTTGGTGATCTGGCTGCCGAATTCGCGCGTGTGCAGCGGGTGGCGCCAGATCTCGGTGAGCGCGCTCTTGCCGAGGTCCTTGCCCTTGTTCTTCTTCAGCACCGAGGCGACTTCGGCCTGGCAGCACGGCACCAGCACCATGTACTTGGCGCGCTTGTTCAAGGCGAAGTCGATGGCGTCGTCGGTGGCGGTGTTGCAGGCATGCAGAGCGGTGACGATGTCGACCTGCGGCGGCAACGCATCGGACTTGGTCGACTCGGCCACCGACAGGTTCAGGAAGGACATGCCGGGGAAGCCCAGCCTGGCCGCCAGCTCGGTGGACTTTTGCACCAGCTCCTCGCGGGTCTCGATGCCGTAGATGTGCGAGCCGTCATCCCGCCCCTTGAAGAACAGGTCGTACAAGATGAAGCCGAGGTAGGACTTGCCGGCGCCATGATCGACCAGCGACACGGCCGGATGGTCCTGCTGGATTTCCTTGAGCAGCGGCTCGATGAACTGGTACAGGTGGTAGACCTGCTTGAGTTTGCGGCGGCTGTCCTGATTCAGCTTGCCGTCGCGCGTGAGGATATGCAGCTCCTGCAGCAGCGCGACCGACTGGCCGGGACGGATCTCGGGCGCCAGCGCGGCCTCCGGCTTGGCGGCGATGGCGGTGTCAGCGCGCTTCATCGATCCATGCCATCTGTATCGCTTCGAGCACCTTCTCGCCGCCGCGGGTGCGGTCGTCGTCGAAGCCGTCGAGGTCCAGCACCCAGTTGTGCAGGTCGACGAAGCGCACGCCGGCCGGATCGATGTCGGGGTATTTGTCGTACAGCGCCTCCGCGATCGCGGAAATATCACTCCATTTCATGGCGGCTCCGATCAATGGTTCTTTTCTGCGGCGTGGTTGATGGTGTACTTGGGGATCTCGACCACCAGGTCTTCGTCGGCCACGATGGCCTGGCACGACAGGCGCGACACCGGCTCCAGGCCCCAGGCCTTGTCGAGCATGTCCTCCTCCTTCTCTTCCGGCTCGTTGAGCGAGTCGAAGCCTTCGCGCACCAGCACGTGGCAGGTGGTGCACGCGCAGACCCGGTCGCAGGCGTGCTCGATCTCGATGTCGTTCTCGAGCAGGACGTCGCAGACCGACTTGCCGGCCGGCGCCTCGAGGACAGCGCCCTCGGGACAAAAAACGGGATGGGGTAGTACGACGATTTGTGCCACTGCTAGTCCTTGGTTGATGTTCTCTTAGATCTGGTCGAGCGTCTTGCCGGCGAGCGCGCTGCGCACGCTCTGGTCCATGCGGCGCGCGGCGAATTCCTCGGTGCCCTGGGCCAGCGCATCGACCGCGTCGTGCAGCGCGGCCTGGCGCGCGCCGATGTCGGCGGCGCCGTCGCCGGAGGCCGCGACGGCGGTGCGTACGCCATCCATCAGGCGGTCGATGGCGGCGCGTTCGGCGGCGTCGAGCAAGGCGGCGTCGCCGTCCAGCGCGGACTGGGTGGCCAGCAGGATGCGCTCGGCCTCGACCTGTTCCTCGCGCAGGGCGCGCGCGACCATGTCCACTTGCGCGGAGGTGTAGGAGTCCTGCAGCATGCGCGCCACCTCGTCGTCGGCCAGGCCGTACGAGGGCTTGACGGTGATCGACGCCTCGACGCCGGAACGGGTTTCGCGCGCCGACACCGACAGCAGGCCATCGGCATCGACCTGGTAGGTGATGCGGATGCGCGCGGCGCCCGCCACCATCGGCGGTATGCCGCGCAGCTCGAAGCGCGCCAGCGAGCGGCAATCGCTCACCAGTTCGCGTTCGCCCTGCAGCACGTGGACCGCAAGCGCGGTCTGGCCGTCCTTGAAGGTGGTGAACTCCTGCGCGCGGGCGCAGGGAATGGTCGAATTGCGCGGGATGATCTTCTCGACCAGGCCGCCCATGGTTTCGATGCCGAGCGAGAGCGGGATCACGTCCAGCAGCAGCCAGTCGTCGCCGGGCGCGCGGTTGCCGGCCAGCAGGTTGGCCTGCACGGCGGCGCCCAGCGCCACCACCTTGTCGGGA
>DASRXO010000848.1:0-4909 GCA_035654095.1 Telluria sp. | reverse complement strand
CTCGAATAGCGAACCGGGCTGAAAAGAAAGCGGTAGCGCGCGGCGAAGGCGGGCAGCAGCGCATGCCGGATCTCGCCGAGGCCGCCCAGTTCTTCGGCGCCCATGCCGACCAGGTCGAGCGGCACTTCGCGCCGCACCTGGCTGAAGATGTCGCCGCCCATGCGCCGCCCGCGCCGCGCGAGGTGGTTGATGGCCACCAGTCCGCGTTCGAGCTCGCCGCTCCAGGCGACGTTCGGCGGCGCCAGCACGCCATGCTCGATCACGCGCGTCGGCGTGCGGCCGTTGTCCCACATCAGCGCGTTAAAGTGGGTGACGTGCACCAGCAGGATGTCGGGATCGTCGACCAGATGCCGCATCCCGGTCGGATGTTCGCGCGGCGGATCGTGCTCGAGGTAGATGCGGGGCAGGGCACGCTGGGACGCGCTCAGGTATTCATACTGGTCGTGTTCGAATTGATGGTCGTCCTGGAACAGGATGCAGTCGAATTCCTGGTGGCGTGCCATCTCGGCCGGCAGGTCGTGCACGTTGGCGCCCCAGGGAATGTGGCCGCAGCGCCCGCCGTAACCGGGCGGCCGGCCTTCCTTGGAGATGACATAAAATTCGTGCGGCGCCTGCGTCAGGTAGTACAGGTAGGCGCCGTGGGTGTGCCAGGTCAGGATCTTGAGTGGTCGCATGGAGGCCCCTCACGCCAGCACGGTGCGGAAGCGTATCGCGCCGACGATGCGCCAGAACACCGCCAGTGGCGGGATCAGGGCCGAGGTGAGCGCCATCTCGGCGATGTGGGACGGCGTCTTGGCGTTGCCGCGCAGGCGCTTGAGGCAGAGCGAGGCGCTCATCGCGGCCCAGGCCAGGCCGGCGGCCGGCGCCAGCACGAGCTTGCCGGCCGCCAGCGCCGCCAGCGCGAGCAGCAGCGCGGCGACGATCGCGTAATAATCCCAGCGCGGCGTGGCGCGGATCTTTTGCCGATACAGGCGCGGGTGCTTCTTATACAGCAGGGCGTCGAACGACATCTTGCGCAGCTGCAGCAGGCTGACGCCCCAGGGACTCGGGCGCACCGGATGGATCACCAGCGCGTCCGGCGCGTGCGCGATGTTGGCCTGCCGTTCGAGCAGGCGGAAGTGCAGGTCGCTGTCTTCGCGCCAGGCGAAGCGGAAGCGCTCGTCGAAGCCGTCCAGCGTCTCGAGCACGCTTTTGCGGCAGAAGCAATTGGCGGTGATGAACTCCGAGGTCTCGAGCCGCTTGGCGTCGCGTTCGTAATCGGTGGGCACCGCGGGCACCGGCATCAGCACCCGGCCGCACAGCGCGTCGACCGCCTCGCCGAAGGCCTCCATCGCGTGGCGCAGCCAGCCGCGCGAGGGCACGGTGTCGTCGTCGGTGAAGGCGATCACGGGCGCGCACGCGATGCGCCAGCCGCGGTTGCGCGCCGCCGCCGGACCATGCGGCCCATGGTTGGCGACATAGCGGATGCGCGGCCCGCCGCGCCGCAGGGTGCGCGCGCGCCAACCGGCCACCAGGTTCAGGGTGTTGGGATCGGGACCGTCGTCGGCCACGATGATCTCATACCGGTCGGGCGCGAAGCTTTGCTCGGCGAGCGCCTGCAGGCAGCGGTCCAGCAGGTGGATGCGCGCGCGCGTCGGCACCACCACCGATACGGCGGGCGGCGTGGACAGGGGCGCGGCGAATGACGCGGGCGCGCTGCTTGTTATTGGCATTCTCTTCTCCACGGCTGCGCTACGAGGATTCGCGCTGCAGCAAGTTTTTCTCGTCCATGCGCTGTTGCAGCAGCCACAGGCGCGCGTACTGGCCATTCCGCCGCAGCAGCTCGGGGTGACTTCCGCGTTCGGCGATGCGGCCGCGGTCCATCACCAGAATCTCGTCTGCGCTGACAATGGTGGAAAGCCGATGTGCTATTACTAAGGTCGTTCGACTCGCGGACAAGCGGTCGAGTTCTCCCTGGATTGCGTACTCTGAATCTGAATCAAGCGCCGAGGTGGCCTCGTCGTAAATCAGGATGGTCGGCTGCTTGAGCACGGCGCGCGCGATCGCGATGCGCTGCTTTTCGCCGCCCGATAATTTCACGCCGCGCTCGCCGACCGGCGTGTCGTACTGCTCGGGCATGCTCTCGATCGCCTCGTGCACATGGGCGGCCTTGGCGGCCGCGACCACCTGCTCGCGGCTGCTGCCGATGCGCCCGTAAGCGATGTTGTAGCCGATGGTGTCGTTGAACAGCGCGGTGTCCTGCGGCACCACGCCGATCGCCGCGCGCACGCTGCCGGGACTCAGGCGCGCGATATCCTGGCCGTCGACCAGGATCCGTCCGCCGGCCGGATCGTAGAAGCGCAGCAGCAGGCGCGCCAGGGTCGACTTGCCCGAACCGCTGCGGCCGACCACGGCGACGGTGTGGCCGGACGGAATCACGAAGCTGACGTCCTTGAGGATGGGACGCGCCGGATCGTAGCCGAAGCTGACATGCTCGAACGCCACCGCGCCGGGCCCGGGCCGCAGCGGCGGCAGGCCGGGCACCTCGGGCACCTCGGGCGCCTCGTGCAGCAAGTCGAACAGGCGCTCGGCATTGACCGTGGCGTCTTTTGCCTCGCGGTAGACGAAGCCGAGCGCGTTGAGCGGCAGGCAGACCTGCAGTGCGTAGGCGTTGATCAGCACCAGGTCGCCCACGCTCATGCCGCCGCGCCACACCGACTGGCCGGCCAGCAGCATGATCGCGGCCACGCCCAGCGCGATGATCGCGCTCTGGCCGACGTGCAGGGTGAACAGCGCGCGCTGGTTGCCGATGCCGGCATCCATCCAATGCCGCATGACCTCGCGAAAACGTTCGGCCTCGGCCGTCTCGTTGGTGAAGTATTTGATCGTGTCGTAATTGATCAGGCTGTCCGCCAGCCGGCTCTTGGCGTGCGAGTCGAGCTTGTTGACGCGCCGCTGGTAGACCACGCGGCGCGCGGTGAACACCAGCGTGAACGCGGCGTAGCCGAGGAAGGTCAGCACGATGATGACGGCGAACCAGCCGCTGTAGCGGTTCAGCATGATCGCCAGCACCAGGCCGATCTCGATCAGGGTCGGCACGATGGTGAACAGGCCCACGCCGAGCAGGAAGGCGATGCCGTTGGTGCCGCGGTCTATATCGGGCAGCAAGCCGCCGATCTGGCGCCGCGCGTGGAAGCGTGCGCCCAGCGCGTGCAGGTGGACAAAGGTTTTTTGCGCGTAGGCCGCGACCGTGTGCAGGGTCACGCGCACGAACAGCACGTCGCGCAACTCATTGAACAGGGTCGCCGAAAAGCGCAGCAAGGCATAGCCGGCCAGCAGGTAAATCGGCAGGCGGCTCAGTTGTTCCGGATGCGAGAAGGCGTCGATGATGCGCTTGAGCAGCAGCGGCACGGCCACGGTCGCGATCTTGGCGATGATCAGGAAGGTGACCGCGGTCGCGACCCGTCCCGGAAACTGGGACAGCACGCTCCACAAGTCGGCAGCCATGCGGCGCCTGGCGGTTGATTTCATGCTGGGTCCATCCGGAAAAAAGGTGTTCTTTAGACTCCGGTTTCACGGTTTAGCTTGCTGCAAATGCGCTATCTATGTGGTGCGTCAAACGGCGGCGCGCTTGTGCGCGGTTCGTGCATTTCGGTCTTGCATTACGCGCGCGGCGCAGTATGTTGATCCTTGTTTTGCCACGTCGAGGACCGAGCCGCATGTACACGCTGGGCATCAATGCCGCCTTCCATGACTGTTCCGCCTGCCTGGTGGCGGACGGGATCGTCCTGGCCGCGGCGGAGGAGGAGCGCTTCACGCGGGTCAAGCATGGCAAGCGGCCTCTGCCGTTCACCGTGTGGCAACTGCCTTTCCACGCGATCGACTATTGCCTGCGCGAAGCCGGCATCCCCCTGCGCGAGGTCGACCACGTCGCCTATTCCTACGACCCGGCGCTGCAGCTCGGCGCGCTGACGCTCGAGCCAAACATCGTGTTGCCGCTCGAGCCCTCGGCGCAAGCGGGCGGCGGGCTGTCGCCGTGGGAGCCGCTGGCGCTGTCGTATGTGGTCAATGCGCCGCGCCAGCTGGCCAGCGGCGCGCCGCACCACCTGGGCGAGCGTTTCCGCGGTGTCGGTCCGGACGGGCCGTTCCGCTGGCATTTCGTCGAGCACCACCTGGCGCACGAAGCCAGCGCCTGCCTGGCCGCGCCGTTCGGCGAATGCGCGGTGCTGGCGATCGACGGCCGCGGCGAGCAGGCCTGCAGCAGCTACGGCATCTACCAGGACGACGTCTACGTGCGCATCAAGCAGGTCGATTACCCGCATTCGCTGGGCCTGCTGTACGAGGAGATCACCGGCCATCTCGGCTTCCTGCATGCCAGCGACGAATACAAGGTGATGGCGCTGGCCTCGTACGGCCAGCCCTGCTACGTGCCCTTGTTGCGCGAGCTGGTGCGGTATTGCGGCGGCGGCGAGTACCGCATCACGCCGGCCAACTGGGAGGCGCTGCTCGGTCCGCCACGCCAGCGCGGTGCCCGCTTCGAACAGCAGCACATGGACATTGCCCATTCGCTGCAAGTGGTGTTGGAAGGCACGGTGGGCGAGATGGCCGACTGGCTGCACACGGCAACCGGGGCCGCGAACCTGGCGCTGGCGGGCGGGGTCGCGCTCAACTGCGTGATGAACGCCCGGCTGCGTGAACGCGGGCCGTTCTCGGCGGTGTGGGTGCAGCCGGCCGCGGGCGACGCCGGTACCGCGCTCGGCGCCGCATTGTGGATCGACGCCCAGCAGCGCCGGCGCGCGCCGCGCCGCTGGCGCATGGAGCACGCCTTCCTGGGTCCGGCATTTTCCGAGGACGAAATCGAACAGGTCTTGCAGCAATCGAAGCTGCGCTACCGCCGGCCCGCCAGCATTGTTGAGGCCAGCGCCGAGCT
>DASRXO010000847.1:0-2046 GCA_035654095.1 Telluria sp. | reverse complement strand
TGATGGACCTTGGCTCGGTCTGTTCCCTCCCCCCTTGTGGGGGAGGGCTAGGGAGGGGGGTCGAGAATTTGGTGCAGCCAGTGCCCAAAGCGGGACCCCCACCCCCAACCCCTCACCGCAAGGGCAGGGGAATCGCAGATGAGTAGATTGCTTGTTGCAAACGCGGTGTTGAATGATTCTGTAAGAGCTTTCCTTTTGTCGAGGAGGCTCGATGCAGTCTTATATTTCGATTCTGCAAGAAGTGCGCGATCCGCGCGATATGAATGCTCGCCATCCCGTCGAGACGATCCTGTTTTTGACTTTGGCTGCGACGCTGTGTGGCGCGAAGAGCTGTGTGGAAGTGGCGGAGTTTGCCGCAGATCGCGAGGAGGAGCTGTCCGAGATCGTCGAACTGCCGTACGGAGCGCCAAGCCACGACACGTTCAGCCGCCTGTTCCGGCTGCTCGATCCAACCGAATTGGCCAAGGCCTTTACGGCCTTCATGACGGCGTTGCGGGCAGAATTCGGGCTTGGGGCGACGCAGGGCGTTGTGGCGGTCGACGGCAAGAGCCTGCGGCGGGGGTACGAGAAAGGCCGCAGCCACATGCCACCGCTGATGGTCAGCGTGTGGGACAGCCAGACCCGGGTGGCCATTGCGCAGGCGCGGGCGCCGGGTGGCAACGAGGTCGCCGCAACGCTTCAGTTGCTGCGCAATCTCGTGCTCAAGAGCTGCACGGTGACTGCGGACGCTCTGCATTGCCATCCAGCAATGGCCCAGGCGGTGTTGGATGCCAAGGCCGACTATGCTCTCGGTCTCAAAGCCAATCATGGGCCGCTGTATGCCGAGGCCGAGCGCATCTTTGCGCAAGCCGGTGGCGATGCGCCTTCGTTTGCCACCGAGGAAAGGGCCCACGGTCGTCTCGAGCGACGCCGGGCAAGCGTGCTGGGGGCGCCGATTGCGGCGCGCGCATTGCTGCCGGGGCTCAAGGCCATCGGCCGTCTCGAAGCCCAACGCACCATGGCGAACGGCAAGACCGAGACCGACACGCGATATGTCGCGCTCTCGCGCAAGCTCACCGCGGACAAATTGGCCGAAGTCATGCGTGCTCATTGGGGCATCGAGAACCAATTGAACTGGATCCTCGACGTTGTGTTCGACGAGGACGCCGCTCGCACCCGCAAAGACTACGGGCCGGAAAACCTCGCCGTCATCCGCCGTCTTGCCCAGAACATCTTGCGAATGCACCCGTCCGATGACTCGATTAGTCGAAAAATGCGTCGCGCTTCGTGGAGCAAAGACTTCTTCTTCGAAATCTTTGCTCATATGCGATAGCCCTGCCCAAGCGGGGGAGGGGTAAACGTGATCAACCGCATCCTGACCGTCGGCGGCCTGACGCTCGTTTCGCGCGTCACCGGTTTCCTGCGCGACATCGTGATGGCCGCCGTGCTCGGCGCGGGGCCGGTCGCGGACGCGTTCCTGGTGGCATTCCGCCTGCCCAATCATTTCCGGGCGATCTTCGCCGAGGGCGCGTTCGCGGCAGCGTTCGTGCCCGCTTACGCGCGCGTGCGCACGCAGGACGGCGTCGAGGCAGCCAAACTGTTCGGCGACCGCATCTTCACGCTGCTGCTGGCGAGCCAAATCGTGCTGCTCGCGATCGCGCTGGCCTTTACGCCATGGGTGATCCGCCTGCTTGCGCCCGGCTTCAGCGAGGAGCCCGAGCGCTTCGGCCTCGCGGTCGCGCTGACGCGCATCACGTTTCCGTATCTCGCCCTGATGACGCTGGTGACGCTGTTCTCCGGCATCCTCAATTCGGTCGGCAAGTTTGCGACCGCCGCGGCGGCTCCGATCCTGCTCAACCTCACCATGATGTTCGCGCTGCTGCTCGCGGCATTCTTTCCGACCGCCGGCCATGCGGCCGCTTGGGGCGTGCTGATCGCAGGCGTCCTCGAAGTGCTGCTGGTCGGCGGCGCCGCGCTGCGTGCCGACGTGATGACGGTGCTGCGGCGGCCGAAGCTCGACGAGGACGTGAAGCGCTTCTTCAAGGCGCTCGGGCCTGCGACCATCGG
>DASRXO010000846.1:0-4454 GCA_035654095.1 Telluria sp. | reverse complement strand
GAACTGGCCGGCGCCGCGCGCCTCGTCGAAGCGCTGCCCGTACGACCAGCCGCGCATCACCCCGAGCGTGTGCCCGCGCAAGCTGTCGAGCCCCGCGTACGCCGCCGCGCCGCCGCGGCGGTGATACACCGCGACCTGCTCAAGCGTGTAGGGGGCGCTGAAATCGGCCAGCGCGGCGCGCTCCGGCGTCAGCACCAGCGAGCCGCTGCCCAGGGTGCCCGCACGCAGCCCGGCGATCACGCGGTTGAATGGCTGCGCCACCAGCCGTACCGGCTCGCCCATGCGTTCGAAGGCCTTGCGCACGATCGCGGGATAGATGCCGGCCGCCTCTTGATTCGGTCCGGCGTACATGGTCGGCGCGCTCGCGCTGTCGAAGCCGATCACCAGCGGCGCGCCGCCTTGCGCATCGGACAGCGCGCACAAGCCGGCGAGCGCCAACAGGCAGCCGGTCCAGCCCCGGCGCATCGCGCGCGCCAGGCAGGATTGCATCGGACCCGGCGCTTTCAATCTTCCTGGGTAGTTTCGGCCGGCCAGTCGCGGATATAGGCTTTCAACATCCGATTCTCGAAGCTCTGCGCTTCCAGCACCGCGCGCGCCACATCGTAGAACGAGATCACGCCCAGCAGCGTCTTGGCGTTCATCACCGGCAGGTAGCGCGCGTGCTTCTCGAGCATCATGCGCCGCACTTCGTTGACTTCGGTGTCCGGCGTGACCGTGATCGGATGGTCGTCCATGTGCTTGCGCACGGTGCCGGCGCCGATCGCGCCGCCGTTCGCGTGCAGCACCTTGATGACTTCACGGAAGGTCAGCATGCCCACCAGGTCGCCGAACTCCATCACCACCAGCGAACCGATGTCCTTCTCCGACATCGTGTTGACCGCGTCGACCAGCGCCATCTCGGGCGTCGCGGTGTAAAGGATGTTGCCTTTAACTTGAAGGATTTCAGAGACTTTCATGTTGGCCACCCTTGTCCAAGAGGTTGTGAGTCTGATTGCTTTTTTATAAGGCTTACACCGAATGTAGCCTAAGCGTCATAAAAAATCCAGCGTTGCGACGAATCAAAGCGGGTCAGGTGCACGCCTGCCGCCACGTCCCCATTTTAGCGGCTAAATCCAGTCCCTGCGCCGGGTTGCCGTGCTACGATTCGGCGCATCTTATTGACACTCGACGAGCCCATCATGAGCGGTCCCCGTTATCCCGGCTTCGACACCCTGTCGCTGCACGCCGGCGCCACGCCCGACCCGGCCACCGGCGCGCGCGCCACCCCGATCTACTTCACGTCCTCGTTCGCCTTCAAGGACTCCGAGCACGCGGCCTCGCTGTTCAATATGGAGCGCGCCGGCCACGTGTATTCGCGCATCTCGAACCCGACCAACGCGGTGCTCGAGGAACGCATCGCCGCGCTCGAAGGCGGCGTGGCCGGCATCGCCACCGCCAGCGGCCAGGCCGCGATGCATCTGGGCCTGGCGACCATCGCCGGCGCCGGCGCGCACATCGTGGCCTCGCGCGCCCTGTACGGCGGCTCGCACAACCTGCTGGCCTACACCCTCAAGCGCTTCGGCATCGCCACCACCTTCGTCGATCCGCGCGACCTCGACGCCTGGCGCCAGGCGATCCGGCCCGAGACCCGCGTGCTGTTCGCCGAAACGCTGGGCAATCCCGGCCTCGACGTGCTCGACGTCCCGAACGTGGCCGCGCTGGCGCACGACCACCACTTGCCGCTGATGCTCGACTCGACCTTCACCACGCCGTATCTGCTGCGCCCCTTCGAGCACGGCGCCGACCTGGTGTTCCACTCGGCGACCAAGTTCCTGTGCGGGCACGGCACCGCGATCGGCGGCCTGCTGGTCGATGGCGGCACCTTCGACTGGCAGGCCGCCTACGACCGGACCGGCCGCTTCGCCGAATTGTGCGAGCCTTACGATGGCTTCCACGGCATGGTGTTCGCCGAGGAGTCGACCGTGGCGCCGTTCGCGCTGCGTGCGCGGCGCGAGGGCCTGCGCGACTTCGGCGCGGTCATGAGCCCGCACAACGCGTTCGCCGTGCTGCAGGGGATCGAGACGCTGGCCCTGCGCATGGAACGCCACGTGGCCAACACCCGCAAGGTGGTCGAGTTCCTGCTGCGCGACCCGGCCGTCGAGTCGGTGTCCTATCCCGAACTGGACACCCATCCCGACTACGAACTGGCCAAGACCCTGCTGCCGAAAGGCTGCGGCGCGGTGTTTTCCTTCAGCCTGAAAGGCGACCGCGCGGCCGGCCGCCGCTTCGTCGACGGGCTCAAGATCTTCTCGCACCTGGCCAACGTGGGCGACGCCAAATCGCTGGTGATCCATCCCGCTTCGACCACCCACTTCCGGGTCCCGCCCGAGCAACTGGAGGCGTCCGGCATCCGCGAAGGCACGATGCGCCTGTCGGTCGGCCTGGAGGACGCCGACGACCTGATCGACGACCTCGCGCGCGGCCTGAAGCTGTCGCAGAAGGGAGCTTGAGGTGATCCTGAACGTGCAAGGCGCCGAGGCCTACTGCTACACCGGCGGCAAGGCCTTCGATGCGGCGAAACCGGCCGCGGTGTTCATCCACGGCGCGCAGAACGACCATTCGGTATGGATCCTGCAGACCCGCTATTTCGCCCACCACGGTTTCAATGTGCTGGCGCTCGACCTGCCCGGCCATGGTCGCAGCAAGGGTCCGGCCAAGGCCAGCGTGGAGGCGCTCGCGGCCTGGGTGCTCGACCTGCTCGACGCCGCCGGCCTGGCTTCGGCGCTGCTGGTCGGCCACAGCCTGGGCGCGCTGGTGGCGCTGGAAGCGGCGCGCCAGGTGCCGGGCCGCGTCGGGCAATTGGCGCTGCTGGGCGCGGCCTATCCGATGACCGTGTCCGCTGCGCTGCTCGACGCTACGCAGCACGACGAGCAGGCCGCGATCGACATGGTCACCATCTGGTCGCATTCGTCGATCGCGCAGAAGCCGTCCTGCCCGGGACCGGGCTTTTCCACCATCGGCGGCGCGCGCCGGCTGATGCAGCACATCGCGCACAAGGGCCAGAAGCTGCTGTTCCACACCGATTTCACGGCCTGCAACGCGTATGCGCAGGGCGAGGCGGCGGCGCGGGCGGTGGCCTGCCCCACCCTGTTCCTGTTCGGCCGGCGCGACATGATGACGCCGCCGCGCGCGACGAAACTGCTGACGGCGGCCATCAGCCATGGCAAAATCGTACATGTCGATGCGGGCCACCAGATGATGGCCGAGCAGCCCGACGCGGTACTCGATGCGCTGTTCGCATTCGCGACGGCGCGCGCATAAGGGGAGCAAGCATGGCCACGGCACGCTACACCAGTTTCGCGGAGTTCTATCCCTACTACCTGACCCAGCATGCGAACCGCCTGTGCCGCCGCGCCCACTTCCTGGGCTCGTCGTCGGCGCTGGCGGCGCTGGCGCAGTATATCGACAGCCTCAATCCGTGGTGGATCCTGGTGGCCGTGGTGTCGGGTTACGGCGGCGCCTGGGTCGGGCACTTTTTCTACGAGAAGAACCGGCCGGCCTCGTACACCCAGCCGCTGTATTCCTTCCGCGCCGACTGGGTCATGTATTGGCAGATGTTGACCGGGAAGCTGAGCTGGTAGCCGCGTGGGCACGGTGAAGCCCGTACCCACCCTACGGATGCTAACGTAGGGTGGGTACGGGCCTCACCGTGCCCACGCGGATCACGCAACAGCTGCAAAGTGCTCGGCCAGGGTCTGCTCCAGGCCCTGCTCCACCGCCGTCTCGACCTGGCGCGCCAGCCGGCCGGTATCGAGCGTCATCGGCGAGTCCGGATCGAGGTCGAGCGCCGCGCCCGCATCCAGCGCGGTCCCGCCGAACACGAACAGGCGGTACACATCGGCCAGCCGCAGCTTTTCGGGATTCATCAGCAGCACCCAGTTGTCGGCGCCGTCGCGCGCGCGCTTGCCCCATTTCGACCTTGCCGGCAGCGCCGCCTGGACCCGCCCGACCCAGCCCTCGGCCACCATCCGCTCGAGCAGCGCGCTCATCTCGTCGTAGCCGATCCGCGTGTGTGCGCGGATCGCCGCGCTCGACACCAGCGCCGAATCGCTGATGTGCGCCACGCTGTGCAGCACCTTGAGGATCGCGATCGCATCGACGAATTCGCCGCCGCGTACCGGCTCGTACCACCAGCGCTCGTACTTCACGACCGGCAGCGCGGCGGTCAGCAGCGCGCCCACCAGCGTGATCATCCACGACAAATACAGCCACAGCAAAAACAACGGCAGCGCCGCCAGCGCACCGTAAATGATGGCGTAGGTCGGAAACTGGCGGATGAACACCGCGAACACGCGCTTGGCGATCTCGAACGCGATCGCCGCCACCAGCCCGCCCCACACCGCGTCGCGCCAGTCGACGAAGCGGTTCGGCACCGCCATGTAGAGCAGCGTGTAGGCGCCGGTGGTCAGCGCCAC
>DASRXO010000845.1:0-2860 GCA_035654095.1 Telluria sp. | reverse complement strand
TCGAAAACCGTCCGCCCGAAAATTTGCACATGGACAACCTCACCGCCGTCGTATTGCGCGTCAAAACCGGGCACGGCGCCGACGAAACGGCCTTGCCGACCGGAGAATTGTGCTAATTTGATAATAAAAAGTGCCGATTGGAAAATAATGTTGTGCTTTCGTGCCTGCGGTATGCCGCTGGCGAGCAAAAGCAGGTAAGCTTTGCAAATACACGAACCTCCACCTGCCATGAAAAAATGCGTTAATCCCGAGCATCCGCATTGCACCCAATGGGTGATGCCGGGAGATAGCAATTGCGCCAGTGGTCACCCGCAGGCCGCCGCCGCGCCATCGAGTTTCGACTTGATCAGCGCGCTGCGCTGCGCCCGTCCCGCCCAGAGCGGCGCTGCGGGGGCGTTGGTCTATCCCGAAGCGGCGCCGGTGGCGCTGCGCCCCCACCTGCACGTCAGCGGCTTCGACCCGCGCGCCGCGGGTGGGCGCCAGGCCATCAAGATCGAACTGCGCGGCATGCCGGCCGACAGCGCGCCGCTGATCACCATGCAGCTGCAATCGGCGCTGATTCCGCACGGCGGCTCGCGCCACTCCTTCGTGCGCACCCTGCGCGGCGACTGGCGGCCGCTGTTCATCGAATTTTCCTCGCGCGGGCTGGAGCACGGCCAGTACCAGATCGAGGTCGAGCTGCACAGCCAGCAGGACGGCCGCGTGACCCAGAAGTGGGCCTGCACGCTGGTGATCCTGGTGCCGCGCGCCGACGCCACGCTGACCGAGATCCACCAGATTTTCCTGTCCACCCACAAGAACGTGCGGGTGATGGCCGACGACGCCGCGATCGCCAAGGTCAACGCGCAGGCCGGCGGCGGCCGGCTCGACATCGACGTCACCGCGCGCAACGCCTCGATCGCCCACCTGAACCTGGACGCCAAGCCGGGCAAGGTGGATATGGGTTTTTCCACCATCGCGTGGGACGAGGACCTGATCGAGATCGACGTGCCGGCCCAGGCCGAGCCGCATCCGCACCCCAGCGGCGCGGCCTGCCTGGTCAACGCCGCGCCCGAAGCCGGCGCCCAGCGCCAGGTGCGCCTGTTCGCGCTCGACGAGTGCGTGTTGGGCCGCTTCGAACAATACGATCCCGAGGCCGACGTGCTGCTTACCCATTTCGGCGACGACGGCCAGGACCGGCAAGGCCTGACGCGGCGCCTGTCGGGCCGCCATGCGCTGATCCGGCGCGGCAGCGGCGGTTTCGAGATCGAGGACGTGTCGCGCTACGGCCTGCTGCTGGACGGCGTGTGGCCGGGCAAGGGCAAGCCGGTGCCGCTGCGGCTGGGGATGCGGATCGAACTGTCGGCCAGCATCAAGGGCATCGCGGTGCTGAGCGTGACGGCCTTGCTGCCGAACGGCGTGGTGATGCACCGCGTCGACCAGGGCGCGCATGCCGAATGCTTTTACTTCCTCGAGCCGGGCAAGCATCCGGGCTTCCCGGTGGGCGCCTTCCCGGCCGCGCCGCGCGCGGCGGTGATGCCGCTGCTGTTCCACTTCAACGGCGGCTTCTGGCACCTGGACCCGGTGACCGGCAAGGAGACCGCGCTGACGCCGGCCACCGCGCTCGACAAACTGTGCCAGTTCCCGCGCCATGTGCGCTTCGCCAGCGATCCGTATCCGGAATGCTGGATCCAGCGCAGCAGCGCCGGCGCCCTGCGCCTCGGCCAGCTGGCGCACGAGCTGCATACCGCCTGATTCCGGGTCGTTCCCGCGCAGGCGGGAACCTATAGCGTGCATGCATTCCCTCTTAGCAGATGCGCTATGGATTCCCGCCTGCGCGGGAACGACGGCTACTCCGTCGGCGGGCGGAAGGGTTTGGGCAGCGGGATCCACTCGGTCTCGCCCGGCACCCTGGCGTAGCGCTGCCGCTCCCAATCCTCCGACGCCTGCGCGATGCGCTCCTTGCTCGACGAGACAAAATTCCAGAACATGAAGCGGCGGCCGTCGAGCGGCGCACCGCCCACGATCACGAACTGCGCCCCGTCTTCGCTGCGCACGCGCGCATCGGTGCCCGGTTCCAGGTAGGCCATGGTGAAGGGCAGCAGCGGCTCGCCGTCGATGGCAAGGTCGCCGATCACCGCGTAGATCGCGGCCTCCTCGGGCAGCGCGTCGAGCAGCAGTTCGCGGCCGGCCTCCAGCTTGACGTCGAGGTACAGCGTTTCGCTGAAGGTCGCCACCGGCGAGGTCTGGCCGTACGCGCTGCCGATCAGCACCCGCACCGTGGCGCCGTCCAGCCTGACCTCGGGGATCGCGCTGGCCGGCGTATGCGCGAAACTCGGCGCGTCTTCTTCATGCTCCTTCGGCAGCGCGGCCCACAACTGCAGGCCGTGGCTGCGGCGCGGCTTACCCTTCATCTCGTCCGGCACGCGCTCGGAATGGACGATGCCGCTGCCGGCCGTCATCCAGTTGATCGCGCCCGGTTCGATGCGCTGCACCGAACCGACGCTGTCGCGATGGAGCATCGCGCCTTCGTACAAATAGGTCACGGTGGCCAGCCCGATGTGCGGATGCGGACGCACGTCGTGGTCGGCGTCCGGCGGCACGTCGAGCGGGCCGAAATGGTCGAAGAAAATGAACGGCCCCACCGCCTGCTTGGCCGCGGCCGGCAGCACGCGGCGCACCATCATGCCGCCGCCCAGGTCCCTCTCGTGCGACTTGAAGACGTTCGAGATCGTCATGGCGGCCGCCTAGGCGAGGACGGTGGTGATTTCGGTGGTCACGGCGGTCATCAGCTTGTGGATCGGGCACTTGCCCGCCACCGTCAGCAGCTCTTCGCGCTGGGCCGGCGTCAGGTCGCCGCTCAGGTGGATGCTGGCATTGA
>DASRXO010000844.1:0-5393 GCA_035654095.1 Telluria sp. | reverse complement strand
GCCATGGCAGGCGGGGTCCAGCGCACCACTTTGTCCAGCTTGAGTTGGCCGGCGCAGAAATCGTGGGTGTTCTCGTGCCGCTTGCCCGCGGCATCCATGGTCACGATCTTGCGCGGCAGGTAGAACCGCTTGCCGGCGGCGGTCAGCGTGTAGCGCGTGATCGTGGGATCGTCGTTCGACGCCGCCACCAGGCCAAGCTTCTCCAGCACCGGCAATTGCAGCGCGTCGCGGCTGCCGGCTTCCCTGTCATGGTCGCTGACGTCGATCGGCCAGGCGAATTTGCCGACGCACAGCTTGCCGCTCTGGGCCAGGTAGCGGTTCAGTGCAGCGGTCACGGCTTGTTTGCCGGGCGCCGGAGCGGCGGCGCGCGCGGTGGCGCACATCGCGGCCAGCAGGATGGTCAGGGTAGCGGTTTTCATGGTGCGGTCTTGGCGGTGGTTGGATGATAGTGGTCGGTCAGCGTATGCAGGAAGGTTTCCAGGTCTTCCATGTCCTGGTCCGACATCGGCGGCTTGCTGCCCGGCGCGCGGCCGTCGAGCGGGTTCTGGCGGTCGACGTTGGGCCGGTATTTGGCGGGCAGGTCGTTGTACTTCTGTACCACACCCTTGACGGTCGGGTACCACAGCCCGGGCTGCGTGTCGCGCGTATTGTAGAAGCGGATGACGTCCTTCAGCGACTTCATCTGCCCGTTGTGGAAGAACACCGAGCGCGTGGCCACATTGCGCAAGGTCGGCGTCTTGAACATGCCGCAGTAGCGCGCATTGCCGCGCGGACGATGGTCGGGCCGGTCGCAGATGCCGAGGTCGAAATAGCTGGCCACGCGGTTGGCCGGAATGTCCATATTGCGCGGCACGCCGATCGCCGCGTAAGTGTAATCGGTGAACAGCTTGACGCTGCCGTTCAGTCCGGCGCCATTGTAGTGGCAGGCGAAACAGTTGCCCTTGTTGGGATCGCTGTAGACGGCGAAGCCGCGCATCTCGGCCGCGCTCAGGGTGCCGCCGATCTTGTTGCTCGAATAGAGGTCGTACTTGCTGTCGTAGGGATGGAAGCTGGGGTCTTCCAGCTGGTAGGCCTGCAGCGCCTCGAGCGCCGCCTTGAACGCGGCCTTGGTGTCGGCGAAGATGGCGCCGCCGAAGGCTTCCTGGAACAGCGGCGCGTAAGGCGCGGCGCGCAGCTTGGCGACCACGCTGGCGGGACTCTTGTTGGCCATCTCGTGCGCCGCCAGCAAGGGAATGCGGGCTTGCGCGGCCAGCGTCGGCGCGCGGCCGTCCTGGGTATAGCCGCCGCCCGGGCCCGGCGTGCTGATGCCGTCCGGGTTATCGAGCAGGTCGGCGTACGGCGGCGTGAATTCCTGGTAGCGCAGCGAGGGCACGGCGCGCGTGCCGAGCGTGGCCATGCGCGCGCCGCCCAGCTGCACGGCGAGATTATTCGGCGCCGCGTGCGCATGATCGGGATCGTGGCAGCTGGCGCAGGCCAGCTTGCCCGATGCCGACAGCGACCGATCGAAGAACATCTGCTGCCCGATGCGTGCGGCCGGGCTCAAGGCGGGCGCTGCCGGACCCGCCCCCGCCACCGTCGTCGCAACAGCGAAGACGGCGGTGAGGACCAGGCACCTGCCCCAAACGGCGTGGCGCATGACGGCCTTACTTCACTGCCCAGCCGTTACGCTGGTCGGCGTCCGGCCCGACCTGCTTGATGGTCGGATAGCCATTCTTCTGTACATAGCCGGCCGGGATCACGTAGCCGTGGTTCATCGGCCGCACCGCGTCGAAGTGGGTATCGGCGCTGCCCGCGTACTCCGGCAGGTTCAGGATGTTGGCCGCGATGAAGGCTTCGGTGTACTTCGAGCGGTTCATGTACGACCATGGGTTGCCGGGATCGGCCAGCTGGAACATGTCCTGCAGCGTGCGCACGAAGGAGATGTGGCTATAGGCGTCGCTGTCCTGCACGCCCTTCGGCGCGCCGGCCTGGTTGGTCAGCACGCCGTGGATGCTGGTGCCATGGCCCTTGTTGCCGTTCTTGTAGTTGGCGATGCTCTCGACCGATACGCTGCCGTCCGCATTCTGCACCAGCGGGCCGAGCGCCAGCGGGGTGCCGCTGGTGTTCCAGCCGCAGCAGGAGTTGAAGCCGCTGGTGGCCGTACCTTCGTCGAACATCATCACGATCGCCACCCGCTTGTGCGGATTGGTCCACAGCGGCGAGGCCTTGATCTTCTTGACCAGGTAGTCGGTGTAGCGGTCGCCGCGGTAGATCAGCGGGTTGCCGGCGCAGTCGCTGGCGGCCTTGGTGGTGGTCGACGGCGGCAGCGTGCCGACCAGCGTCACGCCGTGCATGTCGTCGCACTGGTCCGGTTCCAGGATGTTGAGCTGGCCGACATCGCCGCTCTGCAGGTCGGCGCTGAACTGGTCCGCGACCCAGCCGGCCGGTGCGGCCGCCGCCAGCGCGTCGTCCCACTGGCCGCCGCCCAGCGTGCGGTTGTTCGCCAAGAAGTCGGGCGCGCTGCGCACGTTCTGGAAGAACACGCTGCCGTTGTGCTTGGCCGCGTACAGGCCGCCGGCCAGCCGCACCTGCAGGCCGGGGGTGCCGATCGCGCCGACCGGGTCGGCCGCGGTGTAGAGGCGGTCCGGCGCGACGATGGTGTTGTCGGCCTTGCCGTCGCGGCGCCAGTCGGCGCCCGGGTTCTGCGATTCGCTGTAGACGCGCCACTTCATGCCGCCCGCCGACAGGGCGGTGAACAGGTTGGGCTTGTTCTTGTGGTTGTGGTTGGTGCCATTGGTGCAGGGGCCGGTGCCGGCCGACAGCGGCAAGTCTTCCACCTGGTTGGCCGCATCGGTGCCGGCGGGGAAGCAGTTGAAGGCGCTGTCGTCGGTGACGCCGAAGTCGTCGGCGGCGGACACCGCCAGCCGGTTCGGTTCGCTCGGGTTGCCGGTCGCGTAGTAGCTGGTGAACTGGTTGCCTTCGTTCAGGTAGGCGTTGATGGCCGGCGCGAACGATGAGTTCTTGATCGACGAGGTCGCCTTGTTTTCCAACATGATGATGAACACGTGGTCGTAGCGCGGGATGCCTTCCAGGTTCATCGCCGCCTGCTGCGCTTCCTTCATCGTGATCGGCGCCTGCGTCGTGGGCGACAGGTCGCCGCGGTCGACCATGCGGGCGGCAAAGGCGAAGCGGTTGCTGAGGATGACGGACTCGGCCAGCACCGCGCTCTTGGCGACGGCGTCGGTCAGCTTGTTGGGATCGGCCAGCACCTGGTCGGGCGTGATGCCGAGGCGGTCGGCCAGGTTGTTGTGGGCGGCCTGGAAGCCGATCGCGTCGTCTTCCATCATGCGCGTGATTTCGGTCGACAGCGGGGTGAGCGCGACCTGGGCCGGGATCAGCGGATTGATGGTGGCGGCGGCGACGTGGTCGGCGCTGGTGCGCAGAACCATGCGTTCGGTGACCGGATGGCCGCCGTTGCTGCTGGTGGTCGAGATCTCGGCGACCAGCGCGCCGGGCGTGCGGCTGCTCAGCAGGAAGCTGCCGTCGGCCTTGGTCAGGGTGCTGATCTCGCCGGCATCGCAGACGCCGTTGTCGTTGCTGTCGAAGCAGACCTTGGCCGAGGTGAACACCGAGGCGACGGTGCTCGAGGCGCTGCTGGCGGCCGGCGACGTGGCGGCGACCGGCGCGGTGAAGTAGCTGCCCGCGACCACGCCGCGGACCGCGACCGGAACGGTGGCGGCGAAGGTCGGCGCGCTGGCGCCGAGCAGGGCGCTGGCGACGGCGGCCGACAGCATGGAAATGCGGAGCGAGCGCGGGCTCGCCGGACGTGCGGCAATGTGCATGATGGACTCCTGGACGTGGATGAAAGGTGCGGCGCGATCAGTCTTGACGGCGGCGGCGGGCCATGGCGCCCATCAGGCCGAGGCCGGTGAGCAGCAGCGCGCCGGTGGCTGGTTCCGGCACGCGCGCTTCCAGCGTCCAGCTGCCGTTGGCCGGCGCGTCGAAGGCCGCCTCGCCGGTGTTGAAGGTGTTGGCGAACACTTGCTGGCCGAGGCTGGCATCGTTGACGAAGTAGAAGTAGTTGCTGACGTTGCCGAGATCGTTGGCCGGGTCCGCATCGGCAAAGATGAAGTTGTTGAGTGCGGCGTTGACCGACACCTGTGCGCCGCCGGCGGCATCCCAGTTGTCGGTAGCGCCGTTGAAGCCGGCTTGCAGCAAGCTGCCGAGGTATTCGGTGTTGTTGAAGAACAGGTGGACATCCGAGATGCCGGTGACGAAGTCGCCGTTCAGCGTACCGTTGAGCGAACCGGTGACGGTCGAGTTGTCGTCGAAGGTGTACGAGAAGTTGTAGATGGAGCCGGCGTGGGCGGCGGACGAGCAGAATGCGGCGGCGAGCAGGAGCGCCCTGAACAGGGTTTTCATCGGTCTTTCCTTTGGTTGGGGAAGCCGGCTTTTACGCGCCGGCTCGGTTGGCGGTCGATGACATAATGCAATCACTTTATGACGCCGTCATGACAACACGACAATACGACAACCTTCAGGAGACAGACTAAGCGGCTTGGTTTATTGGCGAGAAGTCGGAGCAGACATTGTGCTGCTGCGCTGGCGTCGGGTGCCGAGCGAGCGCAGCGGAGCCGTTGATGATGTCGCCGATCACGCTCACAGCGCCCGCGCGATCAGGATTTTCTGGATGTCGCTGGTGCCTTCGTAGATCTGGCACACGCGCACGTCCCGGTAGATGCGCTCGACCGGGAAGTCGCTCACATAGCCGTAGCCGCCGTGGATCTGGAGCGCGTCCGACACCACGCGCTCGGCCATCTCGGAGGCGAACAACTTGGCCATCGCGGCCTCCTTCAGGCAGGGCAGGCCGGCATCCTTCATCGCCGCCGCATGCCAGATCAGCTGACGCGCCGCTTCGATCCTGGTGGCCATCTCGGCCAGCTTGAACTGCACCGACTGGTGTTCGAAGATCGGCTTGCCGAAGCTCTCGCGCTGCTTCGCATACGCCAGCGCCGCCTCGAACGCGGCGCGCGCCATGCCCACCGATTGCGAAGCGATGCCGATGCGCCCGCCCTCGAGGCCGGACAGCGCGATCTTGTAGCCCTGGCCTTCCTCGCCGATCAGGTTGGCGGCCGGGATGCGGCAATTCTCGAACAGGATCTGCGCGGTGTCCGACGAGTGCTGCCCCATCTTGTGCTCGAGCCCCGCCACGATGTAGCCGGGCGTCGAGGTCGGCACCCAGAACGCGCTGATGCCGCGCTTGCCGGCGCCCTTGTCGGTCACCGCCATCACGATCGCCACGTCGCCGTATTTGCCGCTGGTGATGAACTGCTTGCTGCCGTTCAGAACATACGCGTCGCCCTCGCGCGTGGCCGTGGTGCGCAGCGCCGAGGCGTCGCTGCCGGTATGCGGCT